>JBGOVN010000301.1:0-2780 GCA_041478155.1 Bacteroidota bacterium
ACGTATCCTTCCCGTTCCGTTTCTGTCGGCTCGATAAGCGGCGTCTTCAGGCGCCCTATGATTTTCGACGGATCGTCTTTGTCGAGCAGGATTGCACCTATACAGTACCGCCGCATAGGTCCTACACCATGCGTCAGCAGCAACCAACCGCGGTCGGTTTCAACCGGAGAGCCGCAATTCCCAATCTGCATAAACTCCCAGGGATAAGTCGGAGAGAGCAGTTTTGTTTTCTCAGTCCAATGAAAAATGGAATCCGAGCACATCATGAACAGGGTCTCGCCATCCTGCCGGGAAATCATTGCGTAGCGTCCGTCGACCTTCCTCGGAAAAAGAGCCATGCCTTTGTTCTTAACACCTTTTCCGCTGAGTGTCTTTACTCGAAACGTCAAAAAATCCGTGGTTTCGATTAATTGGGGAGTAATCTCGCGACCGTCGTACGCGGTATATGTTGCGTAGTAGGTGACTCTTCCGCCTTCGTCGACGAAGCGGACGAATCTGGCGTCCTCGATTCCGTTCTTCTCGTTCGGTGATACCGGAAAAATGGCACGCGAGCTTAGCGGAATTGCCTCCGAAAACCGGAGCTCGTAGTCCGACCGGAGCAGCCACTCCGCTGAATCGAGCACTCTCTTCACATCCCGACTTATCGTCCGGTGTTTTTTTCTCAGCGTACTCAAGCTGAGCTGAAGTTGGGAACGCGTGAATCGCGCATGCAACGGCTTGAGAAGTCCGGTTACCATCGCATTCGAACATCCCATCGCAACAAGTTTAGTATGAAATTCAGTTTTGAGGTGTAAGCCATCAGCTATGACTTCGGGCGTTGCCACGCGCCTGTCTGGTTCGTCGAACCTGATGTTACCACGACCGTCCAGCAAACCGCTCCGAAACTCGATGGACGAGATGTGCCCCTCCCCTACTGCCCGTAAGCTCAGAATGATTCTCACACTTCCTACGTCTACTCCGTTCTGGTCGGGATGGAGCACGACCGACGGATTAAATAACGCTGAAGCTTCGAGTGAGTATTCGCATGTGAACAACGACCCAACCCACATTCGTTGGGCTTCGGAAAGGACAGTGCCCTGCGGCATCAAAGAAGTAACCTCTCTGCACTGCGCGCCGAGCATCGCCCGAAGGTCAAAATGTCGATTCTCAAATGACCGCATGACATCCGCCATCAAATCGGTCGCATCGGTTTCCGACAATGTTAGAGCCCGTTTGACAATATTCTTCACTCTTGTGGAGTTTGGCGGAATAAACGGACGGAGAATTACACGAGTTTGATCGGCTCGAAACCGGATATCGTGTCTTCGTAGCTTAAGCGATTGCGAGTTCATTCCTCACGCTCCAAATAGTTGTCCATGTGAATCGATTCTTGGTGTTAGGCAGAAGGCATACGTGTTCATTCCCCTTTTCCCTCATCCAATGCTCTCGCCTGCAATTTCTTTTCAAGATCCGCGATCGGTACGCTTGAACGGATGTTTACTTCCTTCGTCGTTCCTGCTTCAAGGTCAAAATAGTTGTCTTCGAAGACTACCACGTCTCCCTCAACACTTAACTCTACATTCTTCGCAAACGTGTCCGTGCTGACGTGCACACAATATCCTTCTTTTCCATTTTTTGTCACGGCTGTTGTTATTATGGGTTTCGGAAGCACCAGGTGCTTCGGCTCTTCGAAGAAGAATCTGTTCTCTGAGAAGGAATTGTCCTCTTCCTTAAATTGGACCAGCAAATAGTGTTCACTGCGATTAAATGGGATTTTGGAATCAAGCCTCCACGTCATGCGGCAGCGAGAGTCGTTTGCTTTCATCCGTACAGTTTCTTCTCTGGTCCAGAGCGTCTCTCCGTGAAAAGATCTCAATGAGAGAAGCAGACTTCCCTGGATCGGCGTTAGAAGGTCGTTTGTCAACCATACATGGCACACAGGGCACACACCGAGGCGGCCGGCTGACTGTTTGAAACTCACCAATACCGGGGCGAAAAATCTTTTCGCATAGTAGTAAGCTGCTTTTGGGCGGAGCGAACTGTCAATCACAGACCAACTGCTTACAGGCCAGCAATCATTCAGTTGCCAGAAGAGTGCACCCGCCGTCCTGAACTTCCTCCGTCGCCAATGCTCGATGGCGCATTTCAGCGCCTCCGCCTGCACAAGTTGACCCTTGTAGATGAAGCTCGCAAAAGTGCTATCCAGTTTGTGATGTGCGGCCTGAAACCGGAATAACATCTCCGTTCCTTGCGGCAGCTTGTTATGATGTTCCATGACCCTGGATTGCGGATGGCGGTCCGATTCTACGGTCACCTTCTCAAACGTTGTGCGATGCGCCGGCGCCTGGAATCCAAACTCCGACACGAAGCGCGCTTCGTCTTTTTCGTATTCCGGGTAATCCTTCCACTCCCCCCAGACGCTCCATTGATGATGGTTGCCGTTCGATTCATCGTTTGGAAATCCCTTTCCGTATGGAGAGCTTCGCCAGTACGGCCTTGTTCCGTCCAGTTGTCTGCAGATCGACGGCAGCAGGTCGCGAAATATCGTTGCACCCTTCATGTCATCCGCGGTCTTGCCTGGATTCTCCTTGCAGAAATTCCACTCGCATTCGTTATTGCCGCACCAGAACACCACACTGGGATGATTCCTGAGCCGCTTCACCACCTTCGTCGCCTCGTCTTCCACAGAACGCAAAAACCATTTTTGTTCGGGGTATTCACCGCACGCGAACATGAAGTCCTGCCACACCATAAGCCCGAGCTTATCACACAACGCATAGAAAATCTCCCGCTCATAAATC
>JBGOVN010000103.1:0-5295 GCA_041478155.1 Bacteroidota bacterium
CGGGAGGCGAACACGCTCGGCGTCAAGGTGTTCGTCATCACGAATCAATCCGGCATTGCTCGGGGTTTCCTGACAGAGCAGGATGTTGAGCGTGTCCACTCGAGACTCGAAGAATTGCTCGGCCGCCAGGGCGCGCACATCGACCAAATCTACTACTGCCCCCACCACACCGAGTTCGGGATACCTCCCTACAACATTCGATGCGACTGCCGCAAGCCAAACACGGGCATGTTGAAGCAAGCCGCTGAACAATTCAAGATCGATCTTTCGAAATCGTTCGTCGTCGGCGACCGTCTCATCGATATGCAGGCCGGGAAGAACGCAGGCTGTCAAACCGTTCTTGTCCTGACCGGCTACGGGGAAAGCGAGAAGGAAGAATCCCTTGCGCAATCTGCGGTAACACATGTTGCTCCCGATATTCATCACGCATGGACGTTTATACGTCGACGCATCGAAGACCGCATTGAAGTGAAAACCCATGCCGGCGTACAGCACTGATGAAGGGAAGAGGCGCTTGGCTTTGAGACGAATCAACGGTGTTCTTGTGGCAGGCCTATGGGCCCTATGTCTTGCCGGATGCGCCAACGACCCGAATCCGGTCGGCCTCGGTATACTGCCGAAAACCGATTCCCCCCTCATTACGACCGATACGCTCTATGCCACGGCGCATGCAACATCACGAGCGCTCATACTCACGATGCATGGCGACGGCAGAGTGTACAGTTGGATCGCCGACCGCCTCATGGTGGGGAAGACTCAGAATATCGAAGCAAACGCGTTCATGATGTTCTCTTCGATCCCGGATACACTCATCGGCGCTAGTATCACCTCTGCGACTGTCCAATTGAAGTCCGTGTATTCGTTCGGCGACCCCCTCGCGCCCGTCGCGTTTACTGCATATCGGGCACTTGCGTCATGGCGCGGTGATTCTCTTTCCTACGATTCGCTGACCCAACGACCCTCGGATTACTATTCTCCGATTCCAGTCTCGCAAACCATCTCTCAGTCCGTTCTGGATACGACAAGTTTACAATTTTCAATCGATACTGCAATGGTACGACAGTGGTTCTCCGTTGCCATAGACTCAGGGAACATCAACCAGGGTATTATCCTCCGCCCGTCCAACGGTGCAGTCATCAAGGGATTTGCATCCGACAATGCGATCGACCTCAATGCTCGTCCAAAGCTCATTGTGACATACGTAAATAAAAACGGCGTTCCGGGGACGTACACCGACAGCATCGGTTTCTCGAAGTACATCGCCTTCATCAGCTCCCCAAACCTCGTCCAGGACCCAAGCCTCATGTACGTCCAGGCCGGCGTCTCATACCGAGGTTCGATCGATTTTGATATCTCCACCCTTCCAAACCCGTCAGTCATCCATCGGGCCGAACTTGAGCTCACGCTCAACGCCGCCGGTTCATCGTCAAACAACTACACTCGAGACTCCTTGTTCGCCTTTTTTGTCACTGACGATGGCTTGATTACTACGACGTCTGCGACGTTAAGTTCAAAAACGACATCTACGGGGTCTCCGATCTACAGTTTTTCGCTCGGCTCGTATGTACAGCGGTGGGAGAGAACCGGAACCTTGAGACGGATTGCCGTAGGAGCATTCGGAGAAAACGACACGTTTGACCGTTTTGCCTTCCAGGGGTCATCGTCTGCACTGGCTATCAAACCGAGGCTTATTGTGACCTATTCTCCCGCCCGATGATCATGTCCAAGAGTATGGCAACAAGAATCTGTCGCACGTTTCTGCCGCTCACGCTGTCCCTGTTGATGGCGTTGCAGACGGGATTCGCGGGAGGGTCGGTATATTCTCGATACGGTTTCGGAGATATTCTCTTCTTCGGCAGCAACAGAACCTACGCCATGGGAGGCGCAAGCATCGCGCTGATCTCAGACGGATTCATCAACCGATTCAATCCGGCGGGACTTTCGAAAATTTCGCTCACGAGATTTTCGGGAGGGTTCGAGTATTCCAACTTTTCGTCGCGTTCCGATCTGGGTTCGTCGACCTACGCGAAAGGGAGCATTCAGGGGGCTGCCATCGCCGTTCCGTTATCGAAAGAGAACGGTGTCGTCCTCTCGCTGGAAGAGACCCCGTACAGTCTCGTCGATTATGCCGTTCAGCATTCCGACAGCCAGGCCGGAATAACCTCGCAACAGAATTTTTACGGCAGCGGAGGCCTTTCAGCACTCGCGATAGGAGTGTCGTGGTCCGTCTCACCGAATCTTCATCTCGGAACGAAGATACACTATCTCTTCGGACGAACACGACAATATGTGGCGTCAGCTTTTACCGATCCAACGTACGCGAACAATCAGGTCGACCGTTCAACATTTCATCGCGGGTTTAGTCTTACGGGAGGTGCAATTCTCGAACATGTCGGCGATGTCGTCGGCGTCCGGTCGCTCTCGCTTCTTTCTCTGGGCCTGGTATGCACACTTCCCACAACCCTGAAGGTCCAGGAAGCGCGGTATTACTCTGCCATCGACACAACGATCAACGACAACGGGAACGCGGACATTCCGTTGTCAATCGGACTCGGCCTTTCGTATGTAGCCTCGGAGCGTTATCAGTATGTCGCTGACGTCTATACCCAGCGCTGGGGGTCTGCGAATTATCTCGGATCGCATCCTGCGGAGTTGAAGGACAACGTGCGCGTCTCCGGAGGCGTCGAGATACTTCCCGATAAAAATGCCGATACGTATCTGACGCGGACACTCTATCGTGCAGGATTCTTCTACCAGTCGACCTATTACAAGGTCAACGGACAGCCAATCGATGAACTCTTCCTCACAGGAGGTGTCGGCCTTCCGCTCTCACCCGATACCCGTTTGAATATCGGACTACAGCTCGGAACACGCGGCACGACCGCGAACGGCCTGCAACGCGATACTGTGTTTCGACTTTCGTTCTCTATTTCCGGAAGCGAAGCTTGGTTCATGAAATACGAGGAAGAATAAGCCTATGACCGCCCTCGGCAGTGACCATGCGGGATTCGAGTACAAGGAGAAGATCAAGGGCATTCTCGATGAGCTTAAGATCCCCTACAAGGATTTCGGTACCAACTCGTCGGAATCGACCGATTATCCCGACTGGGCACACAAAGTCTCAGAATCAGTCTCCGCAGGCGAGACGGATCGGGGAATTCTCGTGTGCGGGACCGGAGTTGGAATGTCGATCGTCGCCAACAAACACAGGGGCGTTCGCGCCGCAGTGTGCGAATCGGTCACAGCAGCCCGCCTTTCCCGCCAGCACAATGATGCAAACGTCTTGACACTCGGCGCACGAATCACGGGTTGGGAAGCAGTTGTCGACATCGTAAAAACATTTCTTTCCACTCCCTTCGAGCAGGGTCGTCACAAGCGTCGCGTCGACAAGATTCACACCTTAACAAATCTCTGACCGCTCAGGCAGCTGCCGCTAGCGTAGCACGTAAACCCACATGACTCAACTCAAGAACGCCGATCCCGAAGTTTTTTCCGCGATTCGGAACGAGATTCATCGTCAGAACACAAAACTCGAAATGATCGCGTCTGAAAATTTTGTCAGCCCGGCTGTGCTCGAAGCCATGGGAACGCCGCTGACGAACAAGTACGCCGAGGGCTACCCGGGGAAGCGATACTACGGAGGATGCGAATTTGTCGACGTCGTCGAGAACCTTGCCCGAGAACGTTCAAAGAAGGTCTTCGGCGCAGAATATTCCAACGTCCAACCGCATTCCGGCTCACAAGCCAACATGGCTGTGTACTTCACATTTCTGAAGCCCGGTGACCCGGTGCTTGGGATGAATCTCTCGCATGGCGGTCATCTCACACACGGTTCCCCTGTGAATTTTTCGGGACAACTGTACAAGTTCAGCGCATACGGAGTGGTAGAAGAGACGGGAATAATTGATTACGCCGAAGTTGAGCACATTGCGCAAAAAGTAAAACCGAAGATGATTACCGTCGGCGCGAGCGCATACTCGAGAAACATCGACTACCGAGCATTCCGAACCATTGCAGACAAGGTTGGCGCTTTCTTGTTTGCCGACATCGCTCATCCTGCAGGCCTCATCGCAAGCAAACTTTTGAACGACCCTATTCCCTACTGTCACGTCGTTACTTCGACGACGCACAAGACTTTGCGAGGCCCTCGGGGAGGACTCATTCTCATGGGGAAGGACTTTGAGAACCCGTTCGGGTTGGTCGCTCCGAAGTCCGGCCGCACAAAGATGATGTCGGAGCTGATCGATTCAACGGTCATACCGGGAATTCAGGGGGGACCGCTTATGCATGTTATTGCGGCGAAGGCCGTCGGCTTCCAGGAGAATCTCCAACAAGAGTTCAAGAGCTATTCCCAACAGATCATCAATAACGCGCAGTCGTTGGCGGAAGCCCTCGTCCGAAGAGGGTACAACATCATATCGGGAGGAACAGACAATCACCTCATGCTGATCGACCTGCGGAACAAAGGGGTGACGGGGAAAGATGCGCAAGAGGCTCTCGACCAGGCAGGCATCACCGTCAACAAGAACGCCGTGCCGTTCGACGATAAGTCTCCGTTCATTACAAGCGGAATTCGGGTCGGCACACCTGCCATCACCACCCGAGGAATGAAAGAACGCGAAATGGAAAGCATTGCGGAGCTGATCGACCGCGTCATCACCCATCACGCAGACCCTTCGACACTTGCGACCGTGAGTGAGGAAGTAAAGCAACTCTGCATGCGATTTCCCCTCTATCCTGAGCTAACCTAGTGCCACTTCTCATGAAAGATCTTGTATGCAATAAGGCATCCCGCCGATGGCGGGACCGCTCCAATGAGCACTTCTCTCGAAGCAACAACAATAATAGTTATTTGAAGCGGCACTAGGAATGGCAATTCAGTCAATCCTGAGACGAATTCTCACGACGGCTTCGGCTGAGGGGCGCGAACCCGACCAGCAGGAAATGTCTTTCCTCGAGCATCTTGAGGAACTTCGCTGGCAAATCGTAAAAGCGCTGACAGGCTTCCTCGTTGCGGCCATCCTCTGCGTCGTGTACGTGGAATTCATCGTCAACGACCTTCTGATGAAGCCACTCCATAACGTCGGGCTGAAGGCGCAAGTCCTGACCCCGTACGGCAAGGTCATGCTGTACATGGATGCAGTTCTCATCGGAGCCTTCATTCTCAGCATGCCGAACACCGTATACTGGATCTGGAGGTTTGTCGCGCCAGGACTGCTGCCAAAGGAAAAGCGCTACATCTCGCGCATCGTTGCCCTCACGTCTCTCTGTTTCTTCGCCGGGGTCGGGTTCGGC
>JBGOVN010000253.1:0-3232 GCA_041478155.1 Bacteroidota bacterium
CCACCAGGACCCCCCGCGCCGCGACCTACCAGGATCTTGAGTCCATTCTGCTCCGCCCCGACCCCGTCCATCAATATCTTCTCCAATCAGGAATAACTCTGTTCAAGGAAATGAAGTTTGAGGAAGTCCTCAGGCTTCAGCTCGATATACAGACACTTTCAGGCGAGAACAAGAAAAGCGATTACCGACGGACCGAAGACCGCATCGTCGTCATCGCCCTGGCGACAAGCGATGGAAGGGAATACAGCCTTGACGGTCGCAAGCGCACGGAACCGGAGCTGCTGCAGGATTGTGTCGACCGCATCGTCGCCATTGACCCCGACGTGATCGAAGGTCACGATCTTCTCAGCTCGACACTCCCGTATCTCTTCCACCGATACGAAATGCACGGTGTAAACCTGGCGTTGGGCCGCGACGGGAGCAACGCCAAGCAGATCTCGTTGAGGGGTGATGTTGAATGGACGCACACCGAAATAGCCGGAAGGCATTGCATCGACACCCTGATACTTGCGGAGGCTTTCGATTACTCGAAGAAATCGTTTGAAAATTACCGCCTGAAGTATCTCACGGAGTATTTTGGCGTGGCCCCGGAGAAGCGAGTTACACTCAAGGAAAAATCGATAGCGAAAGAGTGGGACGCGCATCCCGCAGCCGTTGTCGAGCTTGCTCTTGAGAATGCGCGCGACGTGCGGTCGATAGCGGCCCACCTCTCTCCCAGCAACTTTTTTTTGACGCAGATGTGCCCATATCTTTACGGCTCGATCTCGCGGCTCGGATCGGCCGCGAAGGTTGAATCGCTGTTAGTGCGGGAGTACGTGCGACAGAAACATTCCCTGCCGAAGGCCGGAAAAGGAACTCAGAAGGTCGGCGGTTTTACCGAGATTTACAAGACCGGTGTGTTCCAAAACGTTTGGAACGTCGATGTTGAATCGTTGTATCCCTCGATCATGCTTGCGAGGGACATCAAGCCCACTGCGGATGAGCTCGACATTTGGACTACTCTCCTGGGTGAGTTGACAGAAATGAGGCTGGACGCCAAACGCACAATGAACGCCAGCACGACAGAGTCGTCGCGTTCAAAGTATGATGCTCTCCAATCTGCATTCAAGATCCTGATAAACTCTTTTTACGGCTATCTCGGGTATCCCAGAGGCATCTTCAATGATTTTGAGCAGGCGGATGTTGTGACAAAGACAGGACAGGAGATCCTCCTCGGCATTATCAAGCAGGTGGAGCTCTTCAACGGACAGCTAATCGAAGTGGACACCGACGGCATATACTTCATACCTCCGGACAATGTCCTTGGATCGCAAAACGAACAGGCCCTCATCGACCGAATTTCGGATTCGTTGCCGGCCGGAATTCGGCTGTCGCTCGCCGGACGTTTTGAAAAGATGCTGAGCTACAAAAAAAAGAATTATGCACTCCTCGAGGCGAATGGGAGGTTGATCATCAAGGGGAGCTCACTGAACTCGCGAGGCCTCGAGCGATTTGCCCGCCGTTATATTCAACGATGCATCGAATGTCTCATGACAGAAGATGTCGCGCGCCTGCACCATACGTACACGTCGGCGCGTACGCAAATAGTAAAACGTTTGTGGCAGGTCGGCGACTTCTGCAGGGTGGAGATGTTGAGGGATACGATGGAGACGTACGAGCGCGAAGTGGAAAGCGGAAAACGAAGCGCCGCGGCCGTCTACGAGGTGGCCCGGAAAACAGGATTATTTGTCAAACCCGGTACATCCGTCGCTTATTATGTCACTGGGACGGATGCCAATGTCCGAATCGTTGCTCATAGCAGAGCTGCCGAGGAATGGGACCCGAACCTTCCGGACGACAATACAGCATACTATCTCTCCCGGCTTCAAGAATGTTCCAATAAGTTTAAGGAATTCTTTCTCCCAGAGGATTTCGAGAGGATTTTTTCGATGGATGATTTGTTCGGCTTCTCACCGGACAATATTGCCATCATCGCAAAAATCGCTCACCGAGGTGCAGATACCGAGTCTTCCGACGCGGCGGAATCCGCGGAAGGCTCCGGGATCTCGCTCGCGGCCCCGGAGTGATCTTCCTCAGAATCGCGGAACTATTCGCACGCTTGATTCTTTATGCGACAAGTATTATACTTCCGCAGTAATTCACTGCACCGTTTTTGTTTCATCGTACGTTGTTTTAGCTTTAGCTCGCCCTGGTGAGTACGGCCGTGTGGCTTCGTCGTAGAGGGGGACTCTCAAGCCGCTGTAGCCGAGGAATTGTGCCAAGCTGAACAATGAAGGTGTAACAATCACACAGTTGATGTTGCACCTTTTGCGTTTAAGAGACAAAGAACCGGTGTCCATGTTCAACACTTAAGGGAAGCATCCTTATGGAACAGGGTACAGTCAAATGGTTCAATAATGCAAAAGGATACGGATTCGTCAAGCGGGAGACCGGCGAAGACGTTTTCGTGCATTATAAGTCTATCAATGGAGAGGGCTACAAGACGCTCAACGAGGGCGACAAGGTAGAGTTCGAAGTTGAGCAAGGCCCAAAAGGCTTGCAGGCTGTGAAAGTCTCGAAAGTGTAAAGGTTCGTATAACGAAAGATCCCGCTCGAGTCCGGCTCGCAGCGGGATTTTTCGTGATGGCTGTTTCGTTCGTCCCCGGAAACCGTTAGACAGTCCTCGGGGAATTTCCTCCTACACTACTACGCCGGTTGACGCTCAGTCCGGCTCTTCGACGCCCAATTGCGAATGTAACTCACGATATCCGTCGTTGACGCCCCCGGCGTGAACAACTCACCTACACCCATTCGTTTCAATTCGTCGATGTCCTTTCGCGGAATGATACCTCCGCCGAACAGGAGAACATCGTCGAGCCCCTTGTCCTTCATGAGCTGCAGGACCTTCGGGAAAATCGTCATGTGAGCGCCGCTCAGGAGGCTGATGCCGATAACGTCGACGTCTTCCTGAAGAGCTGCCTCGACGATCATCTCAGGAGTTTTCCTCAAGCCCGTGTAGATGACTTCCATACCCGCATCCCGGAGTGCTGCCGCAACCACTTTTGCACCGCGGTCGTGTCCATCCAATCCCGCCTTCGCCACCAAGATTCTAATTTTATGTTCCATACGAGGCTCGTTCGTTCCTTACCCTCGGTGAACGAATAAATTTTCGGTACGTAGTATAAAATTTCGCAAGGGGAAATCCCACCACCGTATAAAAACAGCCGTCAATTTTTTCAACGAAAACTGCGCC
>JBGOVN010000251.1:0-3254 GCA_041478155.1 Bacteroidota bacterium
CGTTCGCCTTGCCGACGCCTTTGAAAGTTTTCCTATCGCTGTAATCCTGTCGCCCCGAATTCCGACATCGCTGTAATACCATGGATTGCCGGTGCCGTCGACGATCTTTCCGTTGAGAATCAAAACATCAAACTGATCGTTGCCCGGATTGCAGGAAAGTGATGCGAAACCTAGGAGGAGGACCGCGATGTTTACAAGACGATTCATGACATCTCCTGGCTCAATATTGATCGATGGGTAAAAACTGGGGCGGAGAGAAGAAAAACTGTTGTATGATACATGATTTGAGAGGGAAACGCAATGAGCGGATCGGGCGGAACTTCAAGAGACGGTCGTTGTCGTAACTGCTTTTTCGGTACTGAGGATACGGTCCCATGCTCGCATCAACATCGGTGCAACGGCAAGGGCAATGAATGCAACAAGTACGCCGACGACTGCATCCGTAACGTAGTGATACCTGCCGTAGAACGTCGATATGTACAGTGAGAGGATGATGGGGGTAAGAACGTAAAACGACGGCCTGTGGTACCGGTACGCCATAGCCCACATGATGGTCGCGGCGGCGCAGTGCGGGCTCGGGATTGTTCCGCCGACATAATGCAGTTGCGACCGCATGAGCTCTCCGAAATATGTCCAGACGTATCCCTTCAGAGGGACAGTATAAAGCTTTCCGATGGTTGCCATTGGTCCGGCAACAGGAAACAACATGAACCCGATATCGCAGAGGATGTTCGTAAACCCGAGCGTAAAGAAGTAGTCCTCCATCGCAATCTCGCCGCGCAGGTAATAAATGACTCCGCACAGGATTGGATACATGGGGACATAAATGACGTACGAGAACATCATCCATTCCGTCAGCGCAGGCTTCGTGAAGTCCTCCAGCCATAACGTCGGCTGAACATTGAAGATGTACTGCTCGGCGTCGAGAACGTAGTCGTCAAACCAACCGTGAAAGAATATATGCTGCAGTTTATCAACAGCTCCAAAAAGGTACGCGTATGCCAACGTGATCGCCGCTACGCGCAGGAAGAGCCTGAAAAATTTCTTCTCAACGTTCTGAGAGAATGAAAGGAAGATGAGGTACGCCGCTGCAACGCCGCAATTCTTGAGAACGAGCATCCACCAATGATCCACGCGGAAGAAGAAGACGAGCGCGAGAAGACTGAATAACCCCAGCGTTGCCAGAATGAGGGCGTCGGTAGCTTTGAGGTGGAGACGGCCGACGGTCAGTTCTTTGTTCGTCATGTTAACGGACGTAACAAATGAAGAAGTCGAGGGAAACTCCGAGGAGCCAGTGGATGAGCAACACATAGAGAAGGGATCGCGACCGGAAGACAACAATCCCCCAGACAATTCCCCCGAGAATCGAAGCGAAAATTTCCCCGTCGGGTTTTCCGATGTGCAACAAGCACGACGCCAGAGTCTGAACGAGAATGGCGTTCCAATCACCGAGCTTGTCTCTGAGGCCGAACTGCATGAAGCCGCGGAAGTAGATTTCCCAGCCAATGTAGAACATAAGATACGATGATGCGTGATTGAAAAACTTCATCGGTGAATCCCCGGCGCCCTTGAAGAGGGGATATTCAGCGAGAAACTGCGGCATCCTGGAAGATGGGTACGATGAAACGATCATGATCGGACCAAGGAGGGCTAGCGCTTTGAGGCCGAATCTCCAGTCACCCAACTGCAATCCGTATGCTCTGAACGATTCCTTAAAAACAAATCGAATGATCAGGAGGGGAATAATGCCTAAGAGGAGGAACGAGGTAACAAACGTGTAATATTCAGCCGTGGGAGAAGGATCGTTGAAAAGGGAAAATGAAGAAGAGAGTTGAGAGAGATAGAATGATTTGGCGCCGTAATACTTCCAGGCTGTCAGAACAAATGGAGTGATAAGGAGGATCAGCGTCGATTTCTTGTTCTCGCCGCTGAACACACCCCGAAGGGAGAGAGAGGAATCAAACCGATTCAACGTGATTTCTTTCGCTGGGTGAGCAGCCATTCGTACGTCCGGCGAATCCCTTCTTTGAGAGGTGTGATCGTGTATCCGAGCTCCTGCTCGGCTTTCTTGCTCGAGTAGGCCCATTCCTGGAGGAATGTGTCAACCCACCCCGGCGTGATTCGCGGATAGAGGCCAAGCCACTCCGCTTTTATCCTTTCAAATCCTCCGTAGGCCATCGCGATGGCCGGCGGCAGGCTTACCTGGATGTGCTTTTTACCGCTCACTTCGTCGACGAACTCAAAGATCCGTTTCAACGAAGCATTCTCGCCGCCGAGAATGTATCGTTCCCCAACTTTTCCCTTCTCCATGGCGAGGATGTGTCCCCGCACAAGGTCGTCGACAAAAACGTAATTTCCGATATTGACACCGCCGTTCAGGAGAACCGGTACTTTGCCCTTGTCATACATGTCGATCATCAAACTGACCGAATTCCCTTCCGTCAGTTTTCCAGGACCGTAGACGCGTGTCGGATTGACGATGACGACGCGCAATCCCTTTGCCGCAAACTTCAACGCTTCCTTCTCTGCAACGCTCTTGCTTTCTTCATACTCGGTATAAAACTTCGAGGTTATGCGGGGAGTCGATTCGTTGGCGACTCTTCCTGGAATCGTCGGCCCGAATGTCACGATCGTCGACGTAAGAACGATTCGTTTCACTCCCACCGATTTTGCGGCCTCGAACACATTGTGCATCCCGTCGACGTTCTGGTCGAAGTAGACTTTGGGGTCGGGAGCCCAGTTTTTCGCGTACGCTGCCAGGTGATAAACCTGCGTGCATCCTTCCATTCCTCGTTTCAGCGACTCGCGATCCATGATGTCGCCCTGCACCAGCTTGATCCGTTTGCCCGCGAGTCCTTCCCGGTTGCTCGTGGCACGCGTAAGTGCGTGGACGGAGTGGCCCTGACGCACGAGCTCGTTGACGAGTTTTGTGCCGATGAATCCGGTGGCTCCTGTAACGAAGGCTTTAACGGCTTTCTTCATAAAGAGGTTCTATGTCCCGTAGGAGTTTGCAGTGAGCGATCGTTCGCGAACGAACGCAGGCAAAGTAGGAAAAAAAACGAACAGAGACAACGAGTGATTAACGACCCCCGAGAAGATTCAGGAAGAACGAGAGCGCATGGAGATGGTCGATATGGTCCCTGGCCGCGTTCCCGGCAAATCCCAGCACGCTGAAATGATTCTTCTTCGCCTCGCTGATTTGCTGCATGCCAAGCGGACCCCAGGCGAGGACAGGTTTTATCCGGATGCTCGTA
>JBGOVN010000166.1:0-4167 GCA_041478155.1 Bacteroidota bacterium
AATGCGACAGTAGGATTCTCGTCTTCCTTTGACGCTCCGCAGCGGACTATCCGGATTGGTGTAATATCGGATAAGTCGAAGTGGAAGTCGATTCATCGTTCGCTGGACGGCGAGACGGACTGGATGTTGGCTCGTGTGAAAGATGGTGGAGGAGCGGAATTGTTCGTATCTTGTCCACATTTGCTCTACTCTCTTTTTTGCCATGTTCTCGAGGACTGGGCGAACGTTGATGTCAAGGAATTCGTCGCTGGGAAGATTCTCAAACAAACATTTCCGCATATGAGGCCAGTCTACGACCTGTTTCTCATCCAGCATGCACGCACTGTTAAGGCGTTCGACCGTCCCGGTTACTTCAAGGAACTGGCACGTCTCGGGTTTTCACACGCAGAGGTGAACGGCCTTGCTCTTCCTGTTCCCATCGAACAAGGCCCAAGGGGAGAGCTCCTCCACCGATTTTATACGTATTGTCCGGCGCTTGATCAATTCGTTTCAAGCCGATTGACGAAGGGATTCTACGATGAAGATTATCTTCAGGCGAACCTTAATTTACTGAAGACAAACGCAGAGTATGCGGAGCAATACGGCTTAACGCCAGGCATTGTCTGCTTTGAACCGCGTTCGGTTCCTGATGAGTTACTGGAGCGCTACCCGGTCCTGCGCGGCGCCCGCGTCGACCATCCCTTGAGAAGTTTTAAGCCTCGCTACAACCTGTCCATCGCTCATCCGGTTGTGCGTGAGCATTATGCGGAGATGGTGGAGAATCTTCTCACCCATGTTCCCAAACTTGGCTACATGTCTGTCTGGTCCAATGACAGCGGAGCAGGGTTCGAATATACGAGTTCCCTCTACGTCGGCCGTAACGGCGGCGGGTATGTTATCCGTGAATGGAAAAACGACAAGGAAATAGCCGAAGCCGCCGCTATGAACCTTGTTCGTTTCATGCGGACGCTCCGGGACGCGGGGAGGAAAATAAATCCTTCCTTCAATACCCTGATCAGGCTTGAACCCTTCTGGGCCGAACATGAGCACATCTGGAAACAACTCGAAGACGGATTTGAAGTGGAAGTCTCCTCGCTCCAAACGAAGGGATGGGCGCTCTCCTACAAACATCCGAAATATCCCGAAGCAAGAGAAATTCACGGCACGGCGCTTTACAATCGGTTCACGAAAGATGAAAAGCCTCTTATTCAAGAACTTCGTCAAGCCGGTTCGAACACTCATGTATATTTTACACCCGGGATCATTTGGAATCACGAGCCGCTTCTTGGGGTCGCCTTCCCCTGGCTGGTGCATGACAAACTGAAGGATATGGCAGCGCAGGGAGTGGATACGCCCTGCTGGAATGGTGGGGCAACACCCGAGTCGTTTGCGGCGTTCAACATAAACCAGGAACTGGTCAGGGCATTTCAGTTTGATGGCGATCTGAACCTTGATGCATTTCTCAAGCGAAAGGCAGTCGATTGGGTTGGAGCCGCGCTGGCGGACGATCTGGTCAAAGTTTGGAAACATTCCGACCAGGCATATCGGTCGTTTCCGATTCCCATCTGGATTTATTCCTCGTGGAGTGTCTGGTATCGACTGATGGTTCGGCCCATCGTACCCAATATTGAAGCGATAAGCGAGAATGAGCGTGATTACTACGAGAATTTCATGCTGGCGACATCGCACAACCGCTGTCGGGTCGATTTTCGGTACGATGTTGGATTTGATCTCGTTGACCCGGCGCATGCTTCGTTTTGTGTGAAGGTAATGGATCGTGACCTCTTTCCGGAGATTGAAGCCGCCTTGAAACTTCTCTCCGACATGAAGCACGGGGCAAAAACGGACCAGGAGAAACTTTGTGTAGCGGATCAATACGACCGGATGCGGGCTCTCAAGAGCTGGTATCGTACACAACGGAATGTTACAGCATGGGTTGCCGGAGTGCATGGATATCTCGAATCGACCGACGAACGCGTCAGGAAGCAACAGAGGGAGTTTCTGAAAACCATGGTGCTCGATGAGATAGAAAATGCAAAGGACTTGCTGAACCTCTGGGAAACTTCGAAGACGACCTGGATGATTGTTTCGGCTGTTGGGGAAACAACGTTTATTTACTACAAGAACTTCGGGGAACTCGTCAGGAGGAAGATTCAATTAATGCAGGGACGCGAAAACGATGAGCCTTATGTCGACCCGGATTTTCAATGGCGCGTGCCGGGATTCACGGCAGCATCTTAAAGAATCTCTGCCCTACCTTTACTCATGCTCGAATTCAACACAGTAAATTTCTTCGACTACGTCCTCATCGGACTGTACTTTGCCATTATTATTTGGGTTGGGCTCTACGCGGCGCGTCAGAGCAAAAACACGGACGAGTTTTTTCGCGGTGGGGGAAAAATCCCATGGCTGATTGCCGGTCTTTCGAACTTTGTTTCAGGATTCTCTGCATTCATGTTTGTCGCGGCGGCAGGGTTTACATATCAGTACGGCCTCGGTTCGGCAGTGATCTTCACTTCTGCGTTCTGGGCGTATCTTCTCGGCTATAAGTATTTCGGCAAACTGTGGCGACGGGCAAGGCTCCGTTCTCCGCTTGAATTTTTGACTAGACGGTTTTCCCACTCAACGACGTATTTTTATTCTTTCACCACGCTGATTCCACAGATTGTGGGTATTGGTCAGGGTCTCTATATTCTGTGCATCTTTATTTCAACAGCTCTGGGATTCAATAATAGGATGTTCAATGTGGGGATTGTGACTGTCTCCGGTTTTCAACTTTCCATCATCCTCTCTGGTACGGTGATGGTACTCTACTCGGTGATCGGTGGATTGTGGGCCGGCGTCCTTTCGGATACAGTTCAAGGGATCATCATCGGAGTCATGACGATTATCATTGCTCCGGTCTCATTCCTTTACCTTGGCCAGGGCAACGGAATCTTTGCGGGCTTTGGACGATTGTTGAAAGAAGCGCCTCAGGGCTATTTCGGTCTCATGGGCGACACGGCCAATCCGTGGTTTCTCTTATCCTACCTGATCAGCGTCATGCTCGGTTACAACGTCAGTTGGGCGCTGGTCCAGCGCTATTCAGGGGTTCCGGATGAGCGGGATACAAAGAAAATGGCGCTTCTTTGCGCTGTGCTGTCGGTAGTAACACCGATCATGTGGATCTTACCCGTCATGGCTTCCAGAATAATATTCCCGGATATGAATGCGCTGTGGCCGACGTTCGCCGTCCCTTCCGAAGCTTCATTCGTCAGCCTTGCTCTGGCTCTTTTGCCCCACGGGCTCATCGGGTTTGTGGTGTCTGCTATTCTCTCAGCAACTCTCGGACAGGCGAACGATGCTTTCAACTGGCTGGCTGCAACGCTGACACGCGACGTCTACGCTCCGCTCAAAAAACGTCTGACCGGTCATACGGCATCCGATTCACACCAGCTCTTGGTTGCGAGAATGACGATGCTGATCGTCGGAATCCTCGGCATCGGGGTTGCTCTTTATATTCCGAAACTCGGCGGTGCGTTTGAATTCGCGCTCGGCTTCTATTCTCTGACGGCGGCTTTTGCAATGCCAGTCTTCTTAGGAATCTTGTACACGCGCACACCCTGGTGGTCGGGAATGGCGTCGTGTGCCGCTGCAATCACGGTAGCCTTGACACTGATGTCGTTTGGAATATGGAAAGAACAAATATTTGTGCGTAACATGATGAGTGAATCAATCGTGACGATCCTTGTGTTTTTTGGTTCGGCATTGTGGTACAAACGCGATGACCCCCGAAATGCAGAAATCCTTAAACTTGAGCAAGATCTTCGGGATCCTGTTCTGGTTGACCAAAAG
The DNA here is from genome assembly GCA_041478155.1 of Bacteroidota bacterium. Taxonomy (GTDB): domain Bacteria; phylum Bacteroidota; class Ignavibacteria; order UBA10030; family UBA10030; genus JBGOVN01. The sequence continues at coordinate 3,814 of JBGOVN010000166.1, forward strand.
GAAAAATCGTTTACGGGGATGCCCATGTATAATCTCATAGGACGAATTTGTTTTGTACTTGGCGGAGTACTTCTGTTGTGCACGTTTCTTCCGTCAAAGCCTGTGTCCCCGGCAACGCTCAACGCGGTAGCCGGCGCGATGCTTATTGTTTTAGGTCTTGCCATTTCGTATGGAACCCGAACAAAAGGCCCGGTGCCGGCGAGGGAAGAATGAATCAAGGAAGGAAGAAAGAAAGGGGCGCTTCACGTTCAGTCCGGATCAGTTGCGGCCAACTTTCTACCGAGCTTGAGGGACGGTCGTTCGGACAAAAGCAGCAAAACAATCTGCGCGAGATTCTTGCAATGATAAAGATTG
>JBGOVN010000122.1:0-4913 GCA_041478155.1 Bacteroidota bacterium
AAATATACATACACAACCAATAAAAAAAAAAAAGCAAACACTATAACAAAACACCAATCAAAAAATATAAAAAAATCGGATGTAGCTGCGGGAGCGGCGGGTTCCAATCCACTTCGATTTTCATTCCCTCACTCTCGGCATCGACGGTGATTTCAAGCGCTTCAGACGCCCTTTGACTGATTGGCGCAGATGGTGCTTCATGCTCAATGCCATACAATTGAGCGAAGATGAGGCCGCTGGACTTACCGCCGAGCGGTACGATGAGCGCTCGCTTATGAACCAGTTGATGTCGTTGATGGTTGACGCTCTCCTCATTACACGCGGTGCCAGAGGAGCCACCCTGATCGTTCAGGACGCCCACAAGAAACTCATACGACACGAGATTCCGGGGGTCAGCGCCGGACCGACTGTCGACACGACCGGATGCGGAGATGTTTTTGGAAGCGCGTTACTCTACAAATTCCTGAAATCAAAGGACTACCTTTCCGCGGCAACGTTTGCAAACCATGCAGCGGCGGTGAATGCGACCCTGCAATTCGCGGATGACCTCAAAGCTCTGTCGGAAAAACTTGCTCACCGTTGAACGAGTCGACGATGCGTACCCTCTCACCTCCTTGTTTTTCGGGCTTTCAACCCCGATGACGCTCCCCGCGACCGCTTTGGGAGATAGATTACGATGAGGCGGATTCTCATCTGCGGAAGCAACGGCCTGCTCGGTCAGAAGCTGTCGCTGATGCTCAGCGGTCAAACCGAATTCGAAGTGCTGAACACTTCCCATCACCGTTCGTTTGTGTTCGACCGTCAACTGTTCGACTACACACAACTCGACATTACAAGAAAGAGCGATGTCAAGAGTCTCGTGTCGAGCTTCCAGCCGACGCTTGTGCTTAACGCAGCAGCCGCAACAAACGTCGACTGGTGTGAAACGAATCGCGAAGAGGCGTGGAAGGTCAACGTCAGCGGGGTGGAACATTTGATTGAAGCTTGCCGAAAAGTCGGCGCTAAACTTATCCATGTATCGACGGACTACGTCTTTGACGGCAAGACCGGCCCATACGATGAACGCGCCCAACCGCACCCGATCAGTTACTACGGGAAGACAAAACTCGCAGGCGAAAACGCGGTCCGCGCTTCCGGCATATCGCACGCCGTCGTGCGAACAATCGTCGTGTACGGATACGGGATCGGCGTTAAGGAGAATTTTGCGCTTTGGGTCATCAACAGTCTCAGAGAGCACAAGACCATACAGTGCGTCGATGACCAGCTCAGCAATCCCACGTATGTTACCGACCTCGCGCAAGCTGTCGTCAAGATCTTCGAGCTCAATCGTGAGGGAACGTACCATGTCTGCGGCAGCGAACATTTGAGCCGCTACGAATTCGCCCTCCACGCGTCCCGGATTTTCGGACTCGACTCGAACCTCATTCAAAGAGTACAATCATCGACGTTAGAGCAGGCCGCGCCCAGGCCCAAGGTGACCGGCTTCATCACCCTCAAAGCAGAAACGGAACTCGGATTGAAATTTCTTGATACGACAGCAGGGTTGGAACTCCTTAAGCTTGAACTCCTTCTCTCACGGAAGAATTGAATGAATTTTATCCTCTCCGCAGTCTCCGGATTTACCTTGGGCTGCTTGCACGCATTCGACGCCGACCACATTACCGCCGTGACCGTCTTCGCCACCAAGAGTCCGGACCGGATTAAAGCAGTTCGCTTCGGTGTGCTTTGGGGACTGGGCCACACGGCAACGCTTCTTGTCCTTGGCGTGGCAACAGCCATGTTTAAGTTTGTCATTCCCCCGCCCGTTCAATCTGCGGGAGAGATCCTCGTCGGTCTGCTGCTCGTTGCGATCGGTGCATGGTCGCTCAACGGGGTCCTCCGACGAAAAGATATACATCTCCATACGCACGCTCACGACGGAGTTGAGCACAGCCATTTTCATTCGCACAGACAGGAAGAAAGCCATCTCCATCATCACTCCATGTTTGCGATCGGGGCAGCCCACGGTCTTGCAGGAACTGCGTCGGTCATGGTCATCGTCCCGTTAACCATAGCGCAGTCTCTCTTCGCGGTTGGAGCCTATCTGCTCTTGTTCGGGTTGGGCACAATCCTCGCAATGTCGGCCTTTGCGTTTATGATCGGATCGCTCTCGACTTCGGCAGGAAAGAAAGGATACGTCCTCCGCGTTCGAGGTCTCGCGGGCGCCGCGAGCGTCATCGTCGGCATTCTGTGGATTGGACAGAAGGTCTTTTAGAAACATGAGATCCTGTTGGGTCGTCGGCCTGCTCCTCACGGCTAGCATCGTTGATGTCTCATGTTCCGCCGCCAGGCACGCAACGGGCTCTTCGACAATAAAGATAATGAGCTTTGATATTCACCATGGAGAAGGAGCCGACGGAAAATTCGACATCGATCGGATTGCGAAGGTCATCCTTGCTGCCAACGCTGATATTATCGCACTGCAGAGCGTTGACCGGGGTGTCGCACGCTCGAACAGAATTGATATCATGACAACGCTTGCAGATTTGACAGGCCTGGCCTACGCATTTGGGAAAACCGCGGATATCCAGGGCGGGGATTTCGGCATCGGCATCCTCAGCCGTTTTCCGATACTCGGTGAGCGGACTCTTCTTTTTCACTCCGTCCGTCAGGTCGAGGACCATGGAATGCTACAGCTCATTCTCGAAATCGACGGGAGTGAAATTGTACTCATAAACACGCAACTCGGTGATCAACCCGACGGTATTGCACGGACGAATGAGGTATCGCAGATTCGGGAGTCGCTCCAACAATACGCTCCCAGACCTATAATCGTTTGCGGGGACTTCATCGATGGTCCTGCCAGCGCCACGATCGACTCGATGCGTCTTGGGTTTACAGACTCTTGGGACATTGCGGGAGTCGGAAATGGATTTACCTACCCATCAGGAAAGCCAACACAACGCGTTGACTACATTTTTATCGTAAAGAACGACAGTTCTGCTTCATCGTTGCCGGTCAGGCCGACGCTTGCTCGTGTGATTCAATCGGATGCGTCAAGCCACCTTCCGGTTCTTTCAGAGTTTGAACTTTCTCATTAAATAAGACAGAAAGGCAGCCAACGACTATGCTGGATCTCAAGTTTATTCGTGAAAACAGCGACCTCGTCCGGAAAGGAATAGAAGCGAAGGGTCTCACAGCCAATTTGGGCGAAATTATCGCGACGGACGAAAAGAGACGTAAGCTCATACAGGAAGGGGAAACCCTAAAGGCGAAACGGAATGATGTTTCAAGTCGCGTTGCCAAAATAAAGAGTACCGGTGGAGACGCGTCAAGCGTTATCGCGGAAATGGAAACCGTCAAGACCCGTATTCAGACGATCGATGCTGACCTTCGCGAAACCGAGAGCGCGCTGAAGGAATTACTCCTCAGCGTACCAAACCTCCCCCATCCTTCCGTGCCGCTGGGAAAAACTCCCGCCGACAACAAGGAGATTTTTTCCTGGGGTGAGAGACCGCTCGTCGATTTTACGCTCAAACCGCACTGGGAGCTCGCTGAGAAGCTTGGCATCATCGATTTCAGCAGGGGAGCAAAGGTGGCCGGCACAGGTTTTCCTTTTTTTGTCGGCAAGGGAGCGGTGCTTGAACGGAGTTTGATCAATTTCTTCCTGGACAGGGCTGGACAACGTGGATACAAAGAACTATCGCCGCCGATCGTCGTCAATGAAGAGAGTGCGCGCGGCACGGGCCAGATTCCCGACAAAGAAGACTTGATGTACACGGTCGAGAGAGATCGCTTGTACCTGATCCCCACCGCTGAGGTGCCGGTCTCGAACTTTCATCGCGACGAATCGTTCAGAGAAGACGAACTTCCCGTTCGCTACTCTGCCTTTACACCCTGCTTTCGACGGGAGTCAGGTTCGTACGGTAAAGACGTTCGGGGCCTGAACCGACTCCACCAGTTCGACAAAGTCGAGCTTGTCAAGTTCGTGCATCCTTCCAAGTCCTACGACGAGTTGGAATCGCTGCGTCTCGATGCCGAACAACTCCTGCAGGCACTTGGGCTTCCGTATCATACGCTGCTCATGTGTACGGGCGATATGGGATTCACTCAGACCAAGAAATACGACCTCGAAGTGTGGGCCTCCGGTCAACAACGATGGCTCGAGGTATCGTCGTGCAGTAATTTTGAGGCATTCCAGGCGAGGAGGATGAATATCAGGTTCAAGCCGGGGAACGCCGGAAAACCGGAATTCGTTCATACCCTCAACGGCTCTGCCCTCGCCCTCCCACGCGTGGTCGCCGCTCTGATCGAACACTATCAAACTCCCGAAGGAAAAGTCGTTATTCCCAAGGTATTGCATCCGTACACGAAATTCGAGATACTAGAATAGTTACCCTCTACCCTCCACTTCGAACCGTTGAATGAGACATTTACTAAGGCTTAAGCCGTACCTTCTCCGCTATAAGAAGACTCTCTTCTTCGGTTTGTTGACCGTCGTCGGGAGCAATCTTTTCACCGTTGTTCAGCCGATGCTGCTTGGTTATGCTGTCGACGAGCTAAAGCATGGTATCGAAACGCACGTCTTTATCAGCGCCGACATCCTCAAATGGGCAGGCCTCATCGTCGGGTTTTCAATCCTCGCGGGAATCCTGACATTCCTCACGCGTCAAACAATCATCGTCGTATCCCGCCACATCGAATTTGATTTGCGGAACGACCTCCTCGCACATCTCCAGAAACTCTCGTACTCGTATTTCCAGGATACGCCGACGGGAGACCTTATGGCACATGCTACGAATGATATCAGCTCGGTTCGCAATGTCCTCGGTCCGGGTATCATGTATCCATCCGACACAATTCTGACCTTCGTGATGGTCCTGACCATGATGCTCCTGAGGGATTGGAATCTGACGTTGTATGCGCTCATCCCG
>JBGOVN010000186.1:0-3931 GCA_041478155.1 Bacteroidota bacterium
ATCCCACGGCTACCGCGGAGATGGAGCCGGAGATGATAACGACGAAGGCACTCCATCCGTAGAGGAAGCCCCAAAGCGGCCCATAGATTTCATGGAGATAAACAAACTGACCTCCGGCGCGGGGCATGAGCGCCCCCAGTTCCGCCACGGCAAGCGCGCCGAACAAACTGACGATTCCTGCGGCCGTCCACACAAAAAGAATGGATGCTGTGTCGTGCAGATACAGGGCGATCGTCGCCGGGACGATGAAAATGCCCGAACCGATCATGCTGCCCACGTTAAGCATCGTGGAATCGAGCAGGGACAGTTGCCGCTGAAGTTCCTGCTGCGGTTGTTGCGAGGGGACGGCTGAGTCGGAGGACGTCATGCAGCCGGTCGTGAGAGAGGATTACGCACCGAGCGTCTCTCGATAGGCTTGTTTCAGAAGAGTTTGAAAATGATAGACTCCGTTTTCCATCTCGGGGGAGAACCTTCCTTTATCGTATGCGCGCGATGCGAGTCCGAGTTGTACTCGTTCGCAGATCTCTGCATCCTCTTTCTGCACCCTGTCGCTGTAGTCGATATCGTCCTTCATTCGCTTCCGTCCTCGCTTTGACGTCACGTCATCGTAGTAGTAATCGAACACGACCTGACAGTGGTCGGGTGAAACAGGAATAACGAGGTTCGTTTGCACTCTCCCGGGGAGAATATTGAGCATGAAGTTCGGGAAGATGAAAAAATAGAATGCCATCCCGCTGCCATAGACAGTTCCGTTCTTTGCGATTGCGCTGTATTGGAGCGAGTAGTGTTTGAACGTTTCCGTCACATAGTTCTGATAATCAAGAAGGGTGGTGAGTTCCGGATGGACAAACGGGAGATGATAGCCTTCGAGGTAATTGTCGACGTAGACCTTCCAGTTAGAGCGCACATCATACACGAACCGACGGTGGAATTTCTTCCCGGTGAGTGACGCGGGGGCAATACGTTCTTCGATTCCCTCAACAAACCCCTGTAGCGGTTTCGGCCTGTCTACGAGGTTTACGAAAACAAAACCCGCCCAGACGGCGAAGTTGACCGGGACGAGGCCATAGTCTTTCTTATCGAACAACTCTGTCCGGTCGAATTTTGGAGTTCCGCGAAGGCTTCCGTCGAGAAGGTAGGTCCATCCGTGATACTTGCACTGGAGGACTTTGGAATTGCAGTCTTCCAGCGCCAGAGGTCCGCCGCGATGGCGGCAGACGTTGTAGAACGCCCGGAGCTGGCTGTCCTTTCCGCGGACGACGAGAATCGGATTGCCGGCGACAGAGCTGACGAGCTGATCTCCCTTGTGGAGGAGCCTGGAGATGTGGCCGACACACTGCCACGTTTGCGAAAAAATTGCCCGTCCCTCGAACTCCTGTATCAGCGGATCGCAGTACCACGCGGAAGGAATTGTCTCCGCCCGTTCGAGCGGCACAATCTTAAGGTCTTCCTTCCTGATGGCGGGGGAGGTTGTCTGATTCAATATGAATGAGCCTTGAGAAAATTAGATGGGAAGCGGTGGGGGAGACTTTGGAAAGTACGCCTGGGGACCCACCTTAGCCGTACGATGCAAGCCTCGCCAGCATTTCTTTGGACATGAATTTGGCAAAACCTGTCTTGGTAAGCGCAGTCAGCTCCTTAAACAGCTTCTCATCGACCGATGTGAAATTGAAGCATGACTTACCCTGCATTCTTTTTTTCAACTCGGGCGAAATCCCTTCGAGCAGTTGAGGAATCCCATACACAGGCATGAGATGAAAACTCACATAGCCTTTTCCTTTTCGCACGGCGCCAAAGAATACTGGCTTCTTATTTTTCATGATGATTGGCATGTCCAGATAATAGTTGTCGGCAGTGTCGTGTACGACGACCAGTTTTCGCGCATAGGGCTTGAAGATTGCTCTCAACCTGTTAAATGTGGCTTGAAACTCAGACTTGTCGGGCATTGTCTCGCTCAATCGATCGTTCATCCATTAATACCAGGTGGAAAATAGAATACTCGGGGCATTCCTCTCACAGCGTCGTGGAAACTAAAATCGAAACTACACGATTATAGACGTTTGCCTTACCGTTCTTGTCCAGGGATGAAAGACCATAGTCATAGCGAACGTCAAGATTGAGGTCGAGGAGTAGGATTGGAAGAGTCAGCCCTGCGCCGATAACAACACCGGCATCGGAAGTGGGAAAAGTATCTTTGTTATTTGTGTCGGAGGAAGATCCGGCTCCTTCTGAGTGCATGTTCGCCGCCACGAGGACTGCGAAGGATGGGCCGACGAAGATTGACGGCCTCAGGATGGGGACGGGGAGATGGTACTTCAGGAGGACGGGGATGTCAACGTAGGTAATGGTCTGTGTGTTCGTGTAGGTCACCCCGACGATACTCTGAACAAACTTGGAGCCTTTCACACTGTACAGGACCTCCGGCTGAATGGAAATACCAATCGGAAGTCTGAGCTCGAGATAGCCTCCCATGGCAAACTGTGTGGTTGCCTTTACATCGGGGTCAACGTCGCTGCCTCCAAACGTCGCAAGGTTAAGTCCGCCTTTAATTCCGTTACTTATGCCGAGTTGTGCGAAACCTACCGAGGCGAAGAGCACAAAGGAGATGAGAGTGGTGAGTATTTTCTTCATGGGAGCACCTTCGAATATACTTAGATTGTAATTATCGTGAAAGCCTAACGGGACAGCCAGGCCCGGGGCGAGAAGCGAAAACGTCGCCACGTCGGCAACGCAGGCCACACGGCCCCTCTCCGCCTCATGCGTGTAACGTGTTGATTCGTAAGCCGCGCGTTCTCCCACCAGGCCCAGAACCCGAAACAACGTACGCCACTGTAGAGAAGAGTCCGCTGGAGGGGAACCACGTTGAGAACCTTCATCGCTTCACGGAATACCGAGTCTGCAACCGGCCGTGGGTCAGAAATAGAATGACAATAGTAGGGACGATGTGGTGTTTTGGATTTCAAAATCCGATGTAGTCGAGCTTCCTTTGGAAACGTTGTAGAAGGCTTCCACGGCCTGCTGGCCTCCTACTGAAATGTTTCGCGACAGCCAGTATTCGATACCGAATGCCATGCCGCCGGTCAATCCTACCATGCTTGGGTTGCTGACGATAGTGCTTGTTCGATAGTAATAATCGTCTTCATTCTTGCGCCAGGTTATGCCTCCGTAGAGTGCCACAAACGGAGAGAGGTTCTTCGAATTCCCGAAATGTAGCTCAAAGGTTCCGAGGGCTGAAAGAAATACCGCGATGTGCTTTTGATTCGGAAGAGTGGTATCGGCCCGGTCGACCGTCGACAAATCGTAAGAACCTCTGACCTCGAGCTTCGCTGCATACGCATCCGTTACCCAATATTTCCCTCCGATTCCGCCTGCAAGACTGAGACCGACGAGTGAAAAGGTAATCGCTTTTCTGTTTTCGGCGTGCAAGCTGTCCTCCTGAACAATACTTTGGGATTGCATCCGAGCGGAAGGCATGATTAATAGAAGGGCATACGCGAGGATATTTTTGTGCAACAATGGACAACACATTCGTAGTGGTTACCTGCTTATTCGATTTACCGATCCGGGGGATTTCAGATAGCGCGGGCTTTCCATAACATCCGGCGACCTGCAACCTTCGGTTAAGGTAAGGGAGGAGAGAATGAGAAACAAGAAGGAGGAAGAAGCAAATAAATGTTTAAAGTTTAAGGTTTCACGTTGAAAGTTGATGGGTATCGGCCATCAATCGACCGAAGCAGGAACCGTTTGAGTTGCCATAATTGTGAGGAGGAGATAGGAGGAAGAAGCGAATCGATGTTTAAAGTTTAAGGTTTCAAGTTGAAAGTTAATGGATATCAGCCATCAATCGACCGAACAAGGAACCGGTAGGCGGTAGGAAGAAAACTAAATTAGACAGGAGGTGGAAGGATGCAGAAAGTGGAGGCGAGATTCG
>JBGOVN010000015.1:0-11054 GCA_041478155.1 Bacteroidota bacterium
AATGCCACGTTCGACAATTCGTTCCTGCAGTGCGGGCATTCTACCGAGAAGAACAGGAGAAGATAGCGCGTTCCCTTATATCGGTCCAGGGAGAACCGACCTCCTTCAAGACTTGAGAGGAGGTACGGCGGAAGCGGTCTACCCACTGGCGGGAGTTGTTGGTTTGCGAGCGAGCGAAGTCCCCAAACCAGGAGAACAAGCACACCCACGAGCAGGAAGAGCAACGCGATCGGTGTTTTTGTCCTTCCGGTTCGTCGAGGAAGGATGTGGGAACGGCGGTTCTTTGGTTCGGGCGATTGATTGCCCTGATTTTCAATTTTCGGTTTCTTGAAAGTCCCTTCGGTGAGCACGAACACCCCTCAAGCGGCATGATGCAAAGAAGACAAAATGAACTGTGCAAATGAGAATTGCTTTCTGCGGATCAAGATACTTCATCCACGAGACGTGCGCAATCACGCGAATACGTGGTTTTGTTGAAAAGTTCGATCCGACGATAGAATGGTGAGATTGAATCGTAGATGCGGTAGAAGGGGGTGTTTCAGAAAATAAAAAAGCCGTCTCGACTTCGGGACGGCTTCAAAAGAAATCTCTCGAGTCTTGTTAAGCGGACTTGCGCTCCTCGTAGAGGTAGATCGGATCCTTCGATTTCATGATTGTCTCGCGGGTCACGATACATTTTGAAATGTTGTGACGTGAAGGAAGCTGATACATGACGTCGAGCATGACGGATTCAATGATCGACCGGAGTGCACGCGCGCCGGTCCCTCGTTCCATCGCTCGCTCGACAACCGCTCGTAGAGCGTTTTCTTCAAACTCCAACTCCACACCTTCCATCGCGAGAAGTTTTTGATACTGCTTGACGATAGCGTTTCTTGGCTCGGTCAGGATGTTCAGCAACGCTTGGTCATCAAGAGGTTCCAGTGTCGCCGCGACCGGCAGACGCCCGACGAATTCCGGAATAAGTCCGTACTTCAGCAAATCATCCGGCTCGACCTGGGCGAGCAGCCTCTCACGTGCCTTTCCTTTTCTTCCGCGGACTTCCGCCCCGAAGCCGACAGGATTCTGACTGACCCGGCGCTCGATGATCTTCTCCAAACCCTCGAACGCGCCTCCGCAGATGAAAAGAATATTCTTCGTGTTGATGTTGATCAAGCTCTGCTCGGGATGTTTTCTTCCCCCTTTCGGCGGAACTCCCGCAATAGTCCCTTCCAGGATTTTCAACAACGCCTGCTGGACTCCCTCGCCGGAGACATCTCGCGTGATCGATGCGCTATCGCTCTTCCGGCTGATCTTGTCGATCTCATCGATATAGACTATTCCTCGTTCCGCCTTCTCCACGTTGTAGTCTGCGTTCTGCAAAAGGTAGACGAGGATCGTTTCCACGTCGTCACCGACGTAGCCGGCCTCGGTAAGCGTCGTTGCGTCCGCAATGGCGAACGGAACGTCGAGGATGCGAGCCAGCGTCTGCGCGAGCAGGGTCTTCCCGGTCCCCGTCGGCCCGATCAGCAGGATGTTGCTCTTCTCGATTTCAACTTCGTCGAGATTATGGAGCTGGTCGTTTGAGTCGATCCGTTTGTAGTGATTGTAGACGGCGACGGCGAGTGTCCGCTTCGCATATTCCTGCCCAATGACGAATTCATCGAGAGCCTTCTTGATGTCGATGGGGGTGAGCGTTCGTTTGAACCCTCCCTTGCGCGCGTTAATTGCCGCGATATTATTCTTGATAATATCGACGGAGCTCGATACGCACAGGTCGCAGATGTAGACGTCCGGTCCGGCGATAATGCTATTGACTTCCTCCGGCGAACGGCCGCAGAACGAACAGGTTATCTTATCCCCTTGTTTAATTTTTTGGCTCATACCCGCGTGTCGATGCTGTGTGCGTCCTTACTTTTCCTTCTTTGGTTCGCCCGTTCGTTTCAGATAGATCGTATCGACGAGCCCGTAGTCTTTAGACTCCTGAGAAGAAAGGTAGTAGTCCCGGTCTGTGTCCTTCTGAACGGTCTCGAGTGATTTTCCGGTATGGTTTGCAAGAATTTCGTTAATGCGCTTCTTCGTCTTCAAAATTTCTTCCGCCTGGATGCTGATGTCCGACGCCGTTCCTTGCACGCCACCCCACGGCTGGTGAATCATGATGCGCGAATTGGGGAGCGTTGCGCGTTTTCCTTTCGTACCTCCTGCAAGCAAGACCGCAGCCATGCTTGCTGCCATACCGATACAAATCGTTGAAACGTCAGGTCGAATATACTGGATGGTATCATAAATGGCAAGACCTGCCGAAACGCTTCCGCCCGGACTGTTAATATAGAGATTGATGTCTTTGTCGGGGTCCTCCGATTCCAGGAACAGGAGTTGGGCTATGATCAGACTTGCCATCGTGTCGTCGATCGGCGTGCCGAGAAAGACGATCCGTTCTTTGAGGAGTCTTGAAAAGATATCGAACGCTCGTTCGCCACGTCCCGTTTGCTCCACGACCATCGGTACCAATTGATTGTATAGTTCCGTTCCACGCGACATAGATCTCCTGATCCTTTCTGAGGTTTACACCTTCTTCTGTTCTTCGACTTCTTTTATTATTGCGGAATCGACGAGCATCCTGATGAGTTTGTCTCCGACCAGTCGTTCGCGAATCTGCTCGGAAGACTTGTAGTAATTGATAAGACGATCTTTGTCGATTTTTATTTTAGCCGCTTCCGCCTCGGCAAGTTTCGCCAGGTCATCGTCCGTTATCTCGATGCGCTCTGCACGCAATATTTCTTCGCGCAGCAAAGCCCACTTCGATTGAGCAACCGCATACGCTTTGTTTTCTGCGTTAAATTTCTCGACGTCAAAGTTTGGCGGCAATTGTTTCGACGGATACTCATTCTTCAATTCCTCCAACAATCCTTCCAATACGCTCCGGACGAGCGATTCGGGCACCTGGAACTCGTGTCGTCGAAGTATTTCCGCCGTCAGGGAATTCATGACCTGACGTTCCATTTTCGAATTCCAGTAGGCCACCAGGTCGCTCTGTAAATCCCGCCGGAACTCTTCTACCGTCTTCACCTTGTCTTTCGTGATCTTCGCAACGAACGCGTCGTCCAGCTCGGGGAGGATAACCTTCTCAATCTTCTTCGCCTTCAATTGGGAATGGACCTTGTGGCTGTGGTCGCCGTGTTGGTGTTCGAATTTCACCCTGTATTCTCCGTTTGCCTCGGCGTTTTTCAGCGCATCCTTGAATGGTTGCTCTAATTGTTCGTCGGCGAGGTAAAAGCGGACATTCTCCGTTCTCTTGCCTATGAGAGGAACGCCGGCTTCGTCAAGCTCCTGTATCTCCACCGTCACGATGTGCTCCGCGTCCGTTACCGCGCCGACCACCTGAGTTGTCGCATTCATTCTGCGCAACCGGAGAATCTCTTCTTCGATCTCCGCCTCCGTCACTTTGTGGACAACCTTCTCGACCGTAACCCCTTTGTATTCTTTCAACTCGACCTTCGGACGTACGTCGTATTGAATCTTAAACCGAAAACTTTCCCCCCGCTTGTAATCCATGTCTACGAGAGCGGGTTCGCCGATCGGCTTCAGTTCTTTTTCCTTGACAACTTGGCGATACAGTTCGGAGGCGATACTCTGAAGCGAGTCTTGCTCGATCATATCGCCGTATAATTTTTTGACCATGTCGAGCGGGGCTTTTCCTTTTCGGAACCCCTTAATCTCGACTTTGGGCCGGTATTCATTATAGGCTTTATCGAGATGCGGACGTAGATCGTCGGCAGTCGCCTGGATTTCGACTTCCCGAGATACCTCGGACAATGTGTGAACTGTTATTTCCACGATGCAGTCTTTCGTCTATACTTTTGTTATCACGCGATTGAACTCTCCGGCGGTCGAATCCAGCCGGTCACTCGATCCGCAAACATCTCCTGCCTGCCGAAGTGATCGGCACGCAGGCAGGCGTGGGCACGGAGGGACTTCCTGCCCGACCGAACGGTTTCGATCTTGTTTTCGGTCGTTCAGGCGGGGAACCCCCACGGATCGCTCCATTGGATCCTAAGTCCAACGCGCCCGCCCGACCCGCCGATGTCTCTACAACTGTGGACAATTAATTACGAATGTGGGCACGGAGGGACTCGAACCCCCAAGGATTTCTCCATTGGATCCTAAGTCCAACGCGTCTGCCAATTTCGCCACGTGCCCAGATTTGCATCGCATCGGCGGGCAGGTCTGCCAATTCCGCCACGTGCCCGAGCGCTCAACAGAGTGCCAACAAAGCGAATGTGCGTGCTGGACGCGTCTGACGATTCCTTCACCGGGCCCGGGAAAGGTTGTGCGTGACGCGTCTCGGATTAAAAAAAGCCCAATCAAACTTCCGTTCACTGAAGAACGCTGTTGATCGGGCTTGAAAAATACGAAGGGAATGGCTGAAATGCAAAGAAGGGGCTGCGAAGCCTTGCGGCCCGTTTCCAAAGGCGGAGATATCCGATTACTTCCCTTGTCTCATGAGCTCGTTGAGCTTGGCCTGGAAATCGACCGCGTCCTGACGGTTGGGGTCGAGGTTGATCGCGTTATTAAAGTACTCGCGCGCCTTCTGATAATCCTTGACGGCCTGGTGAGCGAGACCAAGCTGGATGTTCGTTTTATAACTTCTCGGGTTGAGTGAGAGTGCCCGTTCGAAGCTCTGGATCGCGCGGGCGGGGTCGCTTTCGCCGAGATACGCCTGCCCAAGATTCATGTTGATTTCCCAGTAATCGTTACCGTGCTGCAGCGCAGTCGTCATGACCTCGATCATCGGTTTGTACGTGCTCTGCTTGAGGTACAGACTGAACGCATCGCGATAGGCGGTGAGATAGAGTGTGTCCAGCTGGTATGCTCGCTGGAAAAAGTTGATCGCCCGGATCGCTTCGTTTACGCGCACAAAGTGTCGTGCCAATCCATAAAATCCGTATGCGAAATTCGGAGCAATGATATTTGCCTGACGGTATTTTTCGAGCGCGCCGTCGACGTCTTTCTTATCGTCCAGCTGTTCCGCTTCCTGCAGCATCTTCGTGATCTCGACAGGAATCTTTTGTTCCCGGATCATGATCATCACGCGCAGCTGGTCGAAGCGGTAGTTAAGCTCCGGTTCATAGCAGGTGCGGAAAACCTTGAACACCTCATCCTTCGCACTCGACAGTGTGCCGTAATAATAGTCGTTGACGGCCTTGAGCATGGAGTAGTATGGAAGGGGGAAAAACGCCGTGTCCTTTCGGAGGTTCGGCAGGAAATCGATGGGAAAAATCGGGAGCCGGGATTGGAACCGGTCGGCGCAAATCCGGATAAACGTATCATACGATTCGGATATGGAATACTTTGCCAGTCGGGCAACCTGGACTTCCGGTACCCGGAGCTTGAGCTGTGTGACCGACGTGTCGGAAAAATCCATACTCGAAAACGCGTACGCCAGCGTCTCGATCATGTACTGGTACTTGAACCCGTCCTTCCCCGTTGCGCCTCCGCCGATGATCCAGCTTGTATTCTTGGTGTCGAGCCCCCGCTGGAGCGAATCACGCATAGTCTGGATCTCTCCGAGCGTCGAGCGTGCTTTGTCGAGAATCGGAGATACTGCAACATCGAGCGCGCCAACGCCCCAGACAGCGCGAGGGAGCGAATCGATGAAGAATTGAAACATCGGCTTGAACCTGTCGATCTGGCCGATTTTTTCCTTCAATTCCATTTGAGCGTTCCCCACAACCCCCTGGAATGAGGTCCACGTATCAGTGTAGAATCCGTCGAACACTTTGGTCCGATTGCTCTTAACGTCGGAATAGAGCGGAAAGATTTGCAGGTCCGGGTTACTCAGGATCATTTCATACGTTCCGATCGCAGTCTTGAACTGTTTTGCGTTCGAAGCGTCCTCGGCCTGCTTGTTCAACTGGTTCAGGAGTGCGAAACCGGGCCAGAGATCCTGCGGAACTTTAACCTCCGCCTGGCTCATTCCGGTGCCGAGCGGATATTGGAAGAGAAAAAGCTGATTGAGTTTAACGGTCTTTGGAAATCCGATGAGAATCGAGGTGACTGCACCCTCTACAACAATATCGCCCTTCCATGCAATCTGAAATTTCTGCTCGCTCTGGTAAATCATCAGCTTCGCGAGGTCGTCCTTCAAAAAGTCTGCATCGATTTTCCAATCGCCGACGGGTTTGCAGATGAAATACGTGTATTGACCCGCATTGACGTTCTCGCTTGTCAATGGATTCAGCCGCGTTTGATTCGAAAGCTCGAGGGACGCGCTTCGAGGTCCACCCATGCCGAGGAATCCAGATTTTTCTTTGAATTTGATTTGTACTGAAGGGGATTGACCTTCGGGACTCGTCTGAGCTTGGAGTGCGATTGCCGTCCACGCACAACAGACCACAACCGCCAGGAATCGTCTTTTCATTCGTAACCTCGAAGGGATGGATTGAAGCACAAAATAAACGCCAAAATATAGAAAAAGGACGAACGAGAAGCAACGGGTGACTGCTTGACATTCAGTGAAAAATATCGAACATTTAGGCCGGAACTCCTCAGCGCTGACCGGTGTGGCGGTCGTTTTGTTCCAACCCAACACGGCGAAACCTCCTCTTGAACGATGAGGATTCACGCCCGCAGGCCGACGGAAGGAGAGTGACGCAACGAGCTTCTCTCCGGACTACTTGATCCCAGACACAGAGCGGTCTACCGTTTTTTCGTAGCCTTCAATCAAACGTGAAACAACGATGTAGGGAGCCAGACGATGACCATTCGCAGGTATGTGCATTCTTTTCTTCTTTTATCCCTCACAAGCCCTTCCTCGTTTTCACAACAGGAACCGTACGCCGAGCAAGTTCAATCGATTGAAGCATTTAAAGCACCTGTCATCCGCGGCGCGCTCGTTGGCGGAGCGACTCCGATGGCAGCTTTTTCTTCAACGGAAAAGCTTGTTGAGATCTTTGACCCCGCCACGCTAGCGCTGAAATCGACACTCACCGCTCTTCCCAACCGCATCTCGTCCCTCGCATTTTCCGGCTCGGGCCAACTTCTTGCGACGGGAATCGTTGACGGCCGTCTTATGTTCTGGAATACTATGACGGGAGTTGTCGCAAAGACACTTTCCCCGCACTCCGGGGGGGTTACGAACATCGTGATCCAGGACGAGAATATCATCCTGTCAACCGGCATCGATAATACCTTCAAAGTCACAGACCTGTCAACCGGAAAAACCATCGGTTCATTGAGCGTCGACAAGGATGAAGTAAGCTCTCTTGCTGGGTCTCCAAACGGAAAGATGTTTGCGATTGGTCTCGGGTCCGGTCAGGTTCGGATTTACAACATCGCCCAACTTGCGCTCCTCTCAACGTTCACTGACAGCAAAGACAAGATTACCTCTCTCGCATTCAGTCCCGACGGCAAATACCTCGCCGCAGGGATCATTGACGGCGGCTTGGCGTTCTGGGATCTTCAGACACGAACCCTGAAGACGAAACTTGCCGCATTTAAGAACTCGGTTTCTGCGATTGCCTTCGATCCCAAGGGGCGCTGGTTGGTTTCCGCCTCCGTTGATAGTACTATGAAAATGACGGACCTCACCAGGTTCACTCTCGTGAAAACACTTCGCCAATCTGAAGGCTATGTGACCTACACAGCGTTTGCGAACGACGAAACAATGATTACTGGAACAAGTAAGGGGGCACTCCAACGATGGCGGCTGTTGTCTACTCCTCCCGACACCACGAACCCGGGAATAGCTTTGATGCGTCCTCCTGCGGGAGCCCTCACAAGAGTCTTTGCGCGGGAATATGAGATCCTCGGCGTTGCGTACGATGATACTGAGGTGAAGGATGTTTCCGTAAACGGAGTCGCGGTTTCGCTGACCTCGACGGGGGGAGAAGAGGGCGCGAAGATCCCGCTTGGATTCAAGGGAAAGAAGTTCGTCTACACGATGAAGCTCGATTCCGTCGGCGTTAATCCTTTCCAGGTGAAAGCAGTCGACAAATACAATCACGTCTCATACCAAACTGGATACCTACAACGCTTGTCGAACCAGGAAGCAGTAGAGGTTCAAACACCCGAGAATAATGTCGAAACGGATAAGGTCTCGACACCAATTCATTTCACGGCGTGGTTCGATGTTTCGAACTACTCGATCTCGGTCAACATGACCGACATCGTGAACGGACAGATACCCCAGAACAGGTTGGCGGGAGGCGTCATCGCAGATGAGGTCCCTCTCGTCGTAGGCTATAATCAGATTCAACTTTCCGTGATTTCCAAGACGGGCGACCAATTTACGAAGACGATCGGGGTGAATCGAAAACTGAGCATCACTACACCTCCTCCATCAGTTGCAGCATCTGCAAGGAAGGGCCGCAAGGGCGTCGGGGACCAAGCATGGGCCGTTGTGGTCGGCGTCTCGGAATACGCGAACCCGGGCATTCCAGGACTTAAGTATGCAGACAAAGACGCTGAAGCATTCGCAAATTTCCTTCGCAGACCCGAAGGAGGCGGATACGATTCTGATCACCTGATGGTCTTGCTCAATAAGGATGCGACGCTCGGCAACCTCCGGGGCGCGCTCATCAATTTTTTGAATCAGGCGATCGACAAGGATCTTGTGGTCATCTACTTTGCCGGACACGGAGCTCCCGAACCGGCTCGGCCGCAGAACCTCTACCTCCTGACGTATGACAGCGACCCGAACATGCTCGGAACGACGGCGTTTCCGATGTGGCAGATCCAGGACGTCCTGGCTCGTTACATCAGCGCAAAACGCGTCGTCGTCTTCTCCGACGCCTGTCATAGCGGGGCAATCAGCGTCAATTTTGCAACCCGCGGGCTCGGTGCAGCCGAGGATAATCTGATCAACCAGGTCCTTACCGACCTTTCAAAGTCGAAGGAAGGGACGGTCATATTTACGGCGAGCGCCGCAGGAGAAGTTTCGCAGGAGTTCGCTGAGTTGAGCCACGGCGTGTATACATACTTTATGTTGAAGGGGTTGGAAGGGGAAGCCGACTATAACAATGATTACACCATCACGATAAATGAATTAATGCAGTACGTCGAAGAGCAGGTGAAACGCAAGACACGCGGTTCGCAGAATCCTACGCGCAGTCAGACCATGTATGACAAGGAAATGACAATCGCAACCCGTCCAAAATAACGAGGAGTAACCATGAAGCACCAGCACCGTTTGTTCGCCATCTTCATTCTTCTTCTTTCCTGCGTTTCGCTCCAGGCCCAAACCCCTGCACAGCAGTCGCCGGGGGAAGAGAATGTCTCGTTTCAATGGGCATTCGGCGCCATGGTCGGCGATGCGGGAGCCAAGAAGTTTGTTTCGGTGACGAAGGATACGACATTGCACTCCGGCGACCAGGTCAAAATGCTTGTCCAGCTCACCAAGGATTGTTACGTATACGTCGTTCACGTCGGGTCGAAAGGGGAAGTTTCGTTGTTGTTTCCCTACGACATCAAACAGATCTCGACGGATTACAAGACCGGAAGGAACTACTATATTCCAAAGGGGCGGGGGTGGGACGTGCTCGACAACAACACGGGACGTGAGACATTCTACGTGCTCGCATCGACCGATCGGCTTCTCGATCTTGAGGCAAAGCTCGGAAACTATTTTTCTGCGGACGCATCGAAGCAGACCGACCTTGGTAAGGACGTCGTCACAGAAATCAGAAATGTGAAGAAACACTACAAGAATTTCGCGACGCTTGCGGAAAAACCAATTACAATCGGAGGAAACGTTCGAGGACTCGAGAAAGCCGAAGAAGCCCGGCGTCCGGATGTAAGCACGATTGCGACACAGGTTTCCGCAAACAATTTTTACAGCAAGACCTTCACCGTTGACCACCAATAAGAAGCGAACGCTCCGGGTCACGACCGCTCTGGTCGTGACCTCGCTCGTTGCTGTCCATCTTCTCTTCTGGCTCCTCCCGAGTGTCTTCGATACCTGGAATGCTCAAACAGTTGACCAGATATTCGTCTTCCGGGCAAATTCCGACCGCTTTCGCCTTCCGTACGACAGCACCGTAATTCAGGTTGACCTCAGCGATAAGAGCATTGAGGCGATGAGAAACTTCTATCTCAACCGCTCGCACTACGCCCGACTGGTTGGAGTACTCTCTGAGACCGGGTCGGCGGCGCAGTTGTGGGATTATATTTTCCCCGCCCGAACCAATCCGGCAGAAGACAGTTTGTTTATCGCGGCAACCGCGAAGGCACACAACGCGTACTACGGCATCGCGTTTAAACTGACCTCGGAGAAGGGTTCAAATCTTGAATCGCCTCTCAAAGGCGATATCATCGACTACCTGAAAGAAACAAAATGGAATCTTCGTGTGGAGGGGGATGCAGGAGATTTTTATCTTGGAGTCCCCGAGCTCGTCACTATGCCCTCGCTGTCACGAGCCGCGCGCGGACTCGGATACCTCAGCCAAAAACCCGACCGCGACGGCGTCTTTCGCCGGACACCGTTGCTGCTACGCTACGACGGCATGTTCTATCCCAGCTTTGCTCTCAGACCCATCTGTGACTATCTGCACGTCGGTCCGGAGAATATCATCGTACGTCCCGGTAAGAACATCACTCTCAAAGGTGCGCAGAAACCTGGCGGCACTCCTCACGATATTGTCATTCCGATCGACAGTCGGGGAAATATCATCGTCAACTATGTCGGATTCTGGAGCCGGATGAAGCACTACGATTTCGCCACACTTCTGGCCTCTGCCGACGACCGCGACGAACTTGAGATGTTGTCCGAAGAATTAAAAGGAAGAATCGCTGTCGTGTCGGAGGTCAGCACCGGTTCCGCGGACGTTCGCCCTGTGCCGTTGGAAAGCGAATACCCGCTCAGCGGCCTCCATGCGAACGTGTTGCATAGCATTCTCACAGAAACTTTCCTACGAGAATTGAACGGCGGCGAGATGCTCTTGATCGAACTTGTGTTGATGGGCATGGTCGCGTTGCTTTCGCTTAACCTCTCCTCGAACGGACTCTGGGTCGGCGGAATCCTCATTCTCGGTGGATACTTGTTCGGCGGAGGGTTGCTCTTTCTCTACGCAAACATCGTC
>JBGOVN010000273.1:0-3074 GCA_041478155.1 Bacteroidota bacterium
ACAAAGTATATTGCTCATCTCGACCTGGACTGCTTCTTCGTCTCAGTCGAGCGAGTAAAGAACCCAGCACTCATGGGCAAACCGGTCGTCGTCGGTGGATCGCCGGGTGGCCGCGGTGTCGTTGCTTCCGCTTCGTATGAAGCTCGGAAATTCGGTGTGCGTTCAGCCATGCCGACAGGGCAGGCGCTCAGGTTGTGCCCGCACCTCATCGTCGTCCCGGGAAGTCACGGCGAGTACGGCGACTATTCGGATAGACTGTATAAAAGAATTTGCGAACTCGCTCCAGTCGTCGAGCGTGCCTCCATCGACGAAATGAACCTCGATTTCACCGGTTGCGAATCACTCTACGGCAACAACTTGCCCCAATTCATGAGAACGATCCAAAAGCTCGTGTCGGATGAATTCAAACTTCCGTGTACCATCGCCCTCGCATCCAACAAAACCGTAGCAAAGATCGCCGCAAACACCGTGAAACCCAACGGCGTGATCTTCGTCCCCCACGGAACTGAAAGGGAATTCCTCGCTCCCCTATCCATCGCTGCAATTCCAGGCATTGGTAAAAAGACCGAGGAAATTCTGAAGAGGAAGGGATTCTCTCTCGTCGCCGACCTTCAGGCGATTCCGGAAGAACGGACTGTCGAAATCCTGGGCCGGCATGGAAGCTGGATCCACGCTGCGGCAAACGGAGGCGGCTCGGAGACAATCCATCCCGAGAGGACAAGAAAAAGCATCAGCCGCGAGGAAACATTCAGTCACGACATCAGCGACAGGGCAAAGCTGGAAAAAATTCTCTTCTCGCTCGTTGAAGATGTCTGCGCCTCAGTCCGAAGGAAGTCCTGGAAGACACAGACGTTTTCGCTCAAATTGCGGTATGCGGATTTTAAGACCATCACACGGGCTCAAACCATCGAACCGTCGAACGACGATGCCGTCGTTTTTCGCACTGTCAGCGAATTGCTCCAGACAGCCTACACGAGAAACCTTGCAGTTAGGCTCATCGGAGTCTCGTTGACAAACTTCATCGAAGAGACTCAGACCGAGCTGGCGTTGTTCCCGGCCGACCGGGCGCGCGCGAAGATGCTGGACGTCGTCAACAAGATTCGCACAAAGTTTGGCCAGGACGTCATTCACGTCGGCGGCGTCTGACCGTTCATTCACTCATCTTTGTTTCTCGGAGGACTCGCTCTCATGACATCACGTAAACTATTTCTTCTGCCGATTCTGGCTTGCGTTTTTTTCTGCGTGCAGGCGCTCGGTCAGGAAAAGCCCCAGGTGTTCAAAGGCGCGAAGATCATTCCGATCGAAGGGAAAGACATCGAGAACGGCGTTCTCGTCGTCAAGAATGGTACGATCGTTGCAGTCGGGGATGCAGCGTCGATTGCACTTCCGTCCGATGCAGTCGTGCACGACGTATCCGGAAAAGTGATCATGCCCGGTATGGTCGACACGCATTCTCATATCGGCGGTGGCGACGGCGGCGACCGCTCCGCCCCCCAGCATCCAGACGTCCGGATTCTCGACGCTATTGATGTGCGGAACGACAACCTAATGAAAGCACGTGCGGGAGGAATCACGACCGTGAACGTGATGCCCGGTTCGGGACATCTCATGAGCGGCCAGACTGCCTATCTGAAACTCCGCAAGGCCAATACGATCAACGGTATGTTATTCTGCTCGGACCCTATCAACGACATTTGCGGCGGCATGAAGATGGCGAACGGCACCAACCCGATCGGCGAAAAACCTTTCCCGGGCACGCGTGCAAAATCGGCTGCGCTCGACAGACAGCTCTTCGTCAAGGCGCAGGATTACAAAGCGAAGGTCGACGCCGCGAAAGGCAATCCCGAGAAGATGCCGAAACGGGAACTTGACATGGAAGCGATGGTCCAGATTCTTGAAGGCAAACGCGTTGTTCATTTTCATACGCACCGTCACGATGACATTCTCACTGTCTTGCGGCTCGCCAAGGAGTTCGGTTTTCGCGTCGTGTTGCATCACGTGAGTGAAGGATGGAAGGTCGCAAAGGAGATAGCAGACGCGGGCGTCGCCTGCTCCATCATCGTGATCGATTCTCCCGGCGGAAAACTCGAAGCAGTAGACCTCCGCTACGAAACGGGTGCAATTCTTGAGAAGGCTGGCGTCCTCGTCGCGTTCCATACCGATGACGGGATTACAGACTCCCGGATATTCATCCGGTCGGCAGCGTTTGGAGTGCGCGGCGGGATGTCGAGACAGAAGGCACTCGAGGCGATGACCCTTTCGGGAGCGAAGATCCTCGATCTCGACCACCGTGTCGGGTCGCTCAAGGAAGGAAAGGACGCCGACTTCGTCGTGCTGTCGGGCGACCCGTTGAGTGTCTACACGCACATTGAACAGACGTGGGTTGAGGGACAAAATGTGTTCGACCGATCGAACCCGGAGGACCGCAAGTACGCAACGGGGGGTTACAATGTCTTCCGCGGTACCGCTGATAGCGACGACGACAAGGACGATGACGGAGGTGCGGAATGAAAGCAGCGATAAGCTATCAGCCATTGGCAGTTAGCAAAAGAGAAGACGTCATGAAAAAACTTATGAATCTCGTTTTGATCGCGCTCGCAATTACGGGTACCGCGTCAGCCCAAATAGCCGTTACCGGAGAGACGGTCTACACGATGAGCGGAAAGGCAATTCCGAACGGCGTCGTATTGATTAAGAATGGGAAGGTCGAACGTGTCGGCCCTGCTTCGCAAGTCAGCGTTCCGAATGGATATCGTGTGATGGCGGCAAAAGTTGTCACTCCGGGACTTGTCGATGCGCACACGACGGTCGGTCTTACCGGCATTTACAACCAGTCACACGACCAGGACCAACTCGAGAAGACGGATCCCATCCAGCCCGAACTGCGGGCTCTTGACGCTTACAACCCGCGTGAAAAACTTGTGGAGTTTATTCGCAACCTCGGCGTTACAACGGTTCAGACAGGGCCCGCTCCCGGCGCGCTCTCCAGCGGACAGACGATCATCGTAAAGACGGTCGGCATGACGGTTGCAGATGCCCTGCTCGATTCGTCCAGTATGGTGTGCTTCACGCTC
>JBGOVN010000306.1:0-2760 GCA_041478155.1 Bacteroidota bacterium
CCTCGCGGCTCTTTGAGAAAAGGCCTCCCAGGAGAGGGAGAATATTCTCAAAGTAGATTCCGAAGAGCTGTCTGACCGGAAACACGCGCGGTCTTGAAAATTCCATAACCATCGCAACGCCGTCGGGGCGGAGCACTCTATATATCTCCTGGAGGCCGCGACGGAGGTTGGAAAAGTTCCGTACCCCGAAAACAACGGTTACGGCGTCGAACGAGTTGTCTGCAAATCCCAACTCCTCCGCCTTTCCCACCTCCAGAGATACGACGGCTTCGAGATTTTTTCTCGCAATCTTTTCCCGGCCTACGGCAATCATGACAGGTGAGAGGTCGACACCGACAATCGACTCAGGTTTCAAGTCGGCGATACGGATAGCGAAATCCGCCGTTCCGGTTGCCAAATCCAAAACGTGCCGTAATGAATAACGCCGGAGAAGCGTGATGGCTTTTCTTCGCCAGAGAATATCTGTCCCGAAACTCAAAAGATGGTTGAGCGCGTCATATCGCGAAGCAATGGTATTGAAGAGCATACGAACGTATTCTTGTTCGTAGACTCTTCGTTTCGGGAGCTGTTGGGGCACTGAAAGCGTCACTGAGTCGGCTGCGTGGGGTTCGGTTTCAAAATTTTGCCCTGCAATATACACAAGACTGCGAAGATTTCCAACGGAAAAACCGCAGGCTCAACGACGTAATCAACCCGATGTCGACCGTTCAACACATTGCATTTCACTCTGCCAAATCGTAATATTGACCTACGCGATGAAAAAAGTCATCGTTCTCAGCAGCTTTCTTTTTTTTCTGTCATGTGATGGCGGATTGCAACCGCCGCCTCTCGTCGAACCGGGGATTGGCGGCACTATTTATTTTGCAAAAGATTCCTGGCCCGGCCCGGATAGTCTGTTCAGCGTTTGGTTATTTGCGTCACAGATATATCCGCTCGACTCATCGAGTATTTTCTCCGGGATCCTGACCCCCCCTTTTAAGATATTCCTTTATCCCGCTTTGACTCAATCTCTCCCGTTTGGCGTTGATTCTGTCAACTACACCTTCAAACTACCCCCGGGAACCTACAAATATATCGGCGTCATGCACCAGTTTCGATTGCTGGTAAGCATTCAGAGCTTTCAAGTTGTAGGATATCTGCAAACATCCGCGAATCCTCCTGAGCCCAGATCGTTGCTCGTGCGTGACCAGGAATTCATTCAGGGCGTCAACATTAACGCAGATTTTCGTCACCTCCCGCCCCAGCCGTTTTGAATAAAACGTTCAGACATATTGCCCCTCTTATGGTCGCTTGCATGCCCGCAGTTGCTCAGATTCAAGGAGGCACGCTCACGGGAATCGTTTTGGACTCAATCTCCCGGCAGCCCTTATTGGGGGCGAATGTCTACCTTCAGGGTACTTTCCTCGGAGCGGCAACGACGGTTTCCGGAGAATTCGTCCTGAAAGATGTTCCGCCAGATGTTTACACCATTGTTGTTTCTCTTGTCGGCTACAGGCGCACTGAATTCCATGGGGTCCGGGTCGGCCCTGGAAGCGAGACGAGGCTGGCAGTTTCGCTCGCCTCAACGCCGGTTGAAGCAGAACAGGTTATCGTCACTGCCAGTCGCCATGAAGAAACTACTCGGGAAACTCCGGTGAGTGTATCGATCGTGACGGCGGAAATGTTGACGGATCGGGCGGCAGTGAACCTCGATGATGCATTGAGGTATGTACCCGGCGTTAATATGACGCAGGACCAGGTGAATATTCGTGGGTCATCAGGATACAGTCGCGGGGTGGGCAATCGAGTACTGGTTCTTCTCGACGGCGTGCCGTACTCAACAGGAGATACCGGAGAAACAACATGGGAAACGCTGCCGATGTATCAGGTGGAGAGGGTGGAAGTCGTAAAGGGAGCCGGCTCTGCACTCTACGGCTCGAGCGCGCTCGGAGGGGTTATCAATGTTATCACGAAGGATGTTGCACGGGAGCCGGAGACGCGTTTCCGACTTTACTCGGGCGTCTACGACAAGCCCCGCTACGCCGAGTGGGATTGGTCCCCGCGGCTGCGGTTTAATTCGGGAGGCTATCTGAGCCTCTCGCAGCGCGTCGGGGACGTGGGACTGACTGCAAGTATCTCCCGTTCCGTCGATGAAAGCTATCGCCAGAACGATCTCTACCACCGCTGGGGATTTTATTCCAAAATATCAGCGCCGCTCTCCCCGGTCCGACGTCTTGACATAACGGCGAATTTCATGCTCCGCTCACACGGCAACTATTTCTGGTGGAAGAGCTTGCGCGAGGCGACACGCCCGGCCGACTCACAACTTGACGGAAATGTGGATTGGAAGAGAGGCAGCCTCAGCATGTCATACAAAGAGTTCATCTCCGACCGATTATTCTTCATCGTCAAAGGAATGTATTTTGGAAATTTCTGGAGGGATGACAGCGCTGGCAGGGTCAATAATGTTTCAGCATCCCATCTTGCGCAATTCGAGGGACAGGCGACGTATCAGATCTCAGAATCGAATATCGCGACACTCGGATTCTCATCGGCATACGACTACATAATTTCGAATTTGTTTGGCCAGCACGTTGGAAACGGATTTGCCCTCTACTTGCAGGACGAGATTACCGTCATAGCGAATCTGCGAACGACGGTCGGCGTGCGATTCGACTGGCAGCAGGTGGTATCAGTTTCATCTGCTTCACAGGTCAATCCGAAGCTCGGGGTCGTCTATACACCCTCGGCTTCCACAACATTGCGCGCATCGTTCGGAAC
>JBGOVN010000098.1:0-5384 GCA_041478155.1 Bacteroidota bacterium
CTTTGCGGAAGGATTCCCGTACACGGTGGTCAACCTCATGTCGGTCGTATTCCTGAAAGACCTGGGAGCCAGTAACGAGCTTATCGGCCTGACAAGTTTCCTCTACCTACCGTGGGTACTCAAGGGGTTGTGGGGACCAGTCGTTGATCTCTACTCTACCCGCCGGCGGTGGATCCTTAGCATGGAGCTCATCTGCACAGTCCTCTTTCTCGTCCTCGCAGCATTTGCCTTCTCACCCAATATTCTTCCGGCATCGATCGCGATTTTTGCATTCGTTGCGTTTGCGTCAGCGACACACGACATCGCCATCGACGGTTTTTATCTCGATGCCCTCGATAAAAACCGACAAGCGATGTTCGTCGGAGTGCGTACAACCACCTACAAACTTTCCTGGCTCTTCGGCAATGGCGGGTTGGTGTTCCTCGCGGGATATCTTGCCCAGCGGAATCTTGTTGGTACGAATGCCGACGGCTCGAAAGTCTACACCGACATTTCGTTCACGCTGTTCGGTTCTACTCTTTCGATTCATCCTGTTGAGTTCTGCTGGGCAACGGCGTTCGCGATTTCGGGGATTCTCATTCTACTCATCTACCTCTTTCAGCTCTGGTTCCTTCCGTATCCGCAATCCTCATCGAGTTCAAAGTCCGGTGAAAGAGAACGGCACGGTTTCTTCGAAGCGTTCGGCACATATTTCACGCAGTACCGCATCGGATGGATCGTGACGTACGTTCTCATATTCAGGCTTGGCGACGCGTTCATGCTGAAAATGGCGCCGCCGTTCCTGATGGACACGTTGGACAAAGGAGGAATGGCGATCTCGACGAAGGAGATGGGAATTCTCAGTGGAACCGTCGGAACGATTGCCCTTCTTGCCGGAGGAATCTCCGGCGGATTCATCATCGCCAAGCAGGGCTTGAAAAAATGGATGTGGCCGACCGCGCTTGTTCAGAATTCAGCCATCAGCTTGTATTGGCTTCTTGCGGCTTACAGGCCGAGCCTGCCGTGGGTCTACGTCGTAAACGGCTACGAACAGTTTTCGTACGGTTTGGGCGTTTCCGCCTACACGGTGTTTCTGATGCGGACGATCCGACCGGAATTCAAAGCTTCACACTACGCGATCACAACGGCGTTCATGGCGGCGGGCGTCCTCATCCCCGGCATCTTCAGCGGATATCTTCAAACGTGGATCGGGTATCAGCACTACTTCCTTATGAGCTTCCTCGTCGCGATCCCGGGACTTCTTACCATCTACTTCCTCCCTCTGGAAGACAAAACATAAAAAAAGGCGCCTCAAACGAGACGCCATGCTTTGTCCAACAATCACTACTTCCGTCTATCTTCGGCTCCTCGTTTTTCGACCGCGGGTCCGTGCTGACGTCGTTGTCTTTCTCCTCGTAGTGGTCGTCCTTGTTCGTGCCGTTTTTTGAACAGTCTGGGGCCCCTTCACCAATCCCACGACGTTTCCTTCCGGGTCGGCGAAGATCGCATACGTTGCCATGTTTGGCATCACTGTTACCGGTAGCACGACACTGGCGCCCATGCTGACCGCTCTGTCGAGGTACGATTGAGGGTCTGCAACCTGCGCGTAGAAAGTCGGTCCGGCAGGAATGTTCCCTTGCTTCTGTGTGATTCCTCCGCTGATGCCAGTCTTCACCCCCGTGTCGACAAGTCCGTAGCCCATCGGATTGTTCGAGTTTATGGTCCATCCGAGAAGATTGGAATAAAACTCCTGCGTTCGCTTGGAGTCTTTCGCATTTATTTCAAAATGAACAACTGGCGCGCCCATACGTTTATCCTTTCGAAAAGTTGATAATGAGGAAATGAGAAGTCAGTGGGAAAATGTAAGAAGTGAAATGTAATATGTGATACGAGAAAAGTCGGATGAGAATCTTTACCTCGAGTTATGCTAACCGCTGATCCCGCCTTCGTTGCACTTCCCGACAAACGGCGTCGGGACAAGTCGGCGCCTGCCTGCCGAAGTGTTCGGCACGCAGGCAGGGGCAGGCGCTAATCGCTAACAGCCTAATGTAGTCTCGACTTGAATAAGAAACAACATCCTCTTTTCCGTTGTATCTCCCCTCGAACTTTTGTAAGTTTTTCTTGTCAGATGGAAACTCCTTTCTGTTCAATCGTTTATACAATTCAATGAAATATCTGCTTACGGTGTGCGTCACTTCCATTCTGCTCGCTCCTGGCTGTGGCGGGCTCGCCCCGAATTCCCAATCGCGAACCGCATCTTCCTCCGACCCGTTTTGGGTTGATTCGACTCTCCACCGTCTCACGCTCGATGAAAAAGTTTCTCAACTCGTGTTTGTCTGGACTCTCGCTCCTTACTACGCGCACGACTCGAACCGCTGGCAGGAATTAGAACGACTGGCAGTTGAAAGAAAGCTGGGAGGATTTATTTTTTCGATCGGCGATGTCTATGAGTATGCCGTACAAATTAACAAACTCCAAAGGCTCGCGCACGTGCCGCTGCTGATCGCCGGGGACTTTGAATGGGGAGTGGGGATGCGCATTCGAGGATCCACGACATTCCCCCGCGCCATGGCAGTCGGCGCGACGCGCAACCCTTCGTACGCATATCAGATTGGCAGAATAACGGCGCTCGAGGGACGCGCCATCGGCGTTCAGCAGAACTATGCGCCGGTCGTGGATGTCAACAACAATCCGCGAAATCCGGTAATCAACACTCGCTCGTTCGGGGACGATGTCAAGCTCGTATCGGAGATGTCGGCGCAATTCGTGCGTGGCACACAGGACGGCGGGATGATCGCAACCGTCAAACATTTTCCAGGCCATGGAGACACCGACGTCGACACGCATCTTGCTCTTCCGACGCTGAGCTTCGACAAAGAACGATTGGAGCGTATCGAGCTTTCGCCCTTCAGGGAGGCATTTAATGCGGGCGCCCTCTCGGTTATGGTCGGACACATCTCCGTCCCTGCGTTTGATTCGGTCAGCGGCATACCGGCCACTGTTTCACCCCTTCTTACAACCGGGTTGCTGAAGAATGAGCTTAAGTTTGAAGGTCTCGTCGTTACGGACGCAATGGTGATGAACGGCGTCGCCAGCAAATATAGCCCCGGAGAGTCGGTCGTCCTTGCTCTCAAAGCCGGAGCCGATTTGATTCTGATGCCGGTAGATGCGGACATCGCCGTCGATGCGGTCGTCGCGGCTGTCAAGCGCGGCGAGATTACGGAGGCGCGCATCGATGCGTCGGTCCGAAAGCTACTGAAGATGAAGCAGCGGATGGGCCTCGACATGAATCGCTTCACAGATATCGACAAGATCTTCGACGTTGTCGGTTCGCCCGAGTCGCAACGGCTTGCGATGTCTATTGCGCGTGATGCGGTCACGGTGCTGGGCAACGGCACCCATATTCTGCCGCTCCCCAAAGTCGGTACGAAACGGATCCTCGATATCGTCATCGCGGATACGGATGACCCTGCAAGCGGGAAAAGCTTTCAGGCGCTGCTCCACGATCGGTGCGCGACGATCGAGGACATCAGAATTGACCCCCGCAGCAATCAAATGGAGTACGATTCGGTCCTCGCTGCTGCGAAAAACGCCGACATTCTCTTCTGCCAATTTCATTTGTATACACGTTCGGGAGCGATGACCGGATTTGTCAATGATCGTCAGGTCGAGTTGATGAAAAAACTTTCCAGGCTCGGCAAACCGGTTGTGGCAGTTACATTCGGCAACCCGTACATTGCCATGGAACTCCCGCAGTTCGACGCGTACGTCTGCACCTATTCTGACGCCGATTGCATGGAGGAGGCTGCGGCCGAGGTGCTGTTCGGCGAGGAACCGGCGAAAGGTAAATTGCCGATCGCGATCCCCGGGCTCTATAAATTTGGCGATGGCGTCGAGTACCCAAAGCTCGTTCTCCGCAATGGAACGCCGCGCGATGCCGGGTTCGACGTTCGGGAATTCAGGGGAGTCGATTCGGTTGTGAACGCTTCTGTGCGTGACTCGGCATTTCCCGGTGCCGTACTCCTCGTTGCGCGGAATGGAATTATTGCGTATGACAAAGCGTACGGAAAATACGACTACGGTGCGTACACAAAGCAGGTCGATGTCAATACGATCTTTGACCTCGCATCGGTGACGAAAGTCATTGCGACGACGAGCGCCGTCATGCGCTTGACCGACGAGTCAAGATTCGACCTCAACGATCCCGTCGTAAAATACATTCCTCAGTTCGGTCAGAACGGCAAGGAAAAGATCACGATCTACAATCTGATGGTGCACAACAGCGGCTTGCCCGCGTGGAGACGGTTCTACGATTTCTGCAACGATCCGCAATGCGTCCTCGACTCTGTGTTCGCAACGGGTCTGGCGTACGCGACCGGCGACTCGAGCGTGTACAGCGACCTGGGGTTGATCACGCTCGGTAAGGTTATCGAAAAGGTTTCAGGCGCGAGGTTGGACCGATATGTCGATTCGGTTTTTTTTCAACCGCTCGGCATGAAGAACACGATGTTCAATCCTCAAAGAAATCTTTGGGATCGGATTGCACCGACCGAGGTTGACACGTTCTGGCAGAAAACTGGAGTCGCGGTGCGCGGACGAGTGCACGACGAGAATGCCACGGTGCTCGGAGGAGTCTCCGGCCACGCCGGACTCTTCTCGACAGCCTCGGACCTTGCCGTGATGATGCAGATGCTTCTGAACGGGGGCACGTACGCCGGAACCCGATACATTGGAGAAGCTACCGTAAAGAAATTCACGGCGCGTCAATCGGAACTCAGCAGCCGTGCCATCGGCTGGGATACGAAGACGTCTCCGAAGTCTTTCTCGGGTACTATGACCTCAATGAAAACATTTCTCCACACCGGGTTCACGGGAACGTCCGTTGTCTGCGATCCGGAAAAAAATCTCATCGTCGTTTTTTTGACGAACCGTGTCTATCCTACGCGTGCGAATCTGAAGATCGCCGCGGTCCGACCGCGTGTGCATGATGCAATATTGCGCGCGATGAGGAACTGAGGGAGAAGGAAGTAGGATATAGGAGATAGGAGTTAGAATGAGGAATCAAGACGAGGGAAGGATGAAGGAGATACTGGAAGAGCGGTTAAAAGACAGAAGAAACCTGAAACTAGAAACTTGAAACCGTAAACCGTGAAACGTAAAACGTAAGCATTAAACCTTAGACTCAAAACCCAAGACTCAGCACTCAGAACTATTTTTTATCTGTCATGAAAAAAACCTTTTCCCGGTTAATCGTAGGAACGTGGTGCGCTGCCGGCATCTCTGTCGCGGGTATCGTTGCGATTTTCGTGATGTCGAGGATGGGGATCGAATGGCGCGACAGTTGGTTTTTTCTCGCTTTTTCTTTTCCACTCCTTCTCATGTCAGGTATCTTCCTTCCTTTCTTC
>JBGOVN010000072.1:0-6045 GCA_041478155.1 Bacteroidota bacterium
ATTGGGTTCCTCGTCGACCCGATGCAGGCCGTTATCTGGCGCGGACCGATGGCCAGCGGCGCCGTCAAACAGTTTATGGGAGATGTTGTCTGGGGTGACCTTGATTATTTGATTTTTGACCTTCCGCCGGGTACGGGCGATATTCAGTTGACGCTTGTTCAAACAATTCCGCTGACGGGGGCTGTCATCGTTACCACTCCGCAGGACGTTGCATTGGCGGACGCGAGGAAAGGGTTGGTAATGTTCACCAAGGTGAACGTACCAGTCCTCGGCATCGTCGAAAACATGAGCTACTATATCTGCAGCCATTGCGGTCAGCGAGAAAATATATTTGACTCGGGGGGCGGAAGCAGGACTGCAAAGGAACTAGGAGTACCGTTTCTGGGCGAGATACCCATCAATACAAATATTCGTATTGACGGAGATCGTGGCGATCCGATCGTCCACGCAGAGCCGAACACTCTCCCCGCTCAGGGTATCCGACAGATTGCGAGAAGTCTGGCCGCGCAGATTAGCATTCGCAATGTCACGACGCCATCGACGCCGAAGGTTGAAATCCTGATAGGCAATCAGTCCTAGATCCGATGCTTACAGCAAGCGCGATCGAGCAGAGTCTCACGAGAGTCAGGCCGTACCTCGCGATCGACGGAGGAGGAGTAGAGCTTGTCCGCCTGACCGATGACGGCATCGTCGAGGTGAAACTGGTGGGTTCATGTGAGGGTTGCCCGATGTCTCTCATGACATTGCGGGCGGGAATTGAGCGTGCTCTGATGTTTGAGCACAAAGAGGTTAAGAGAGTAGAGCAGGTAAAGTAACGAATCCTATCGTTTTCCCTTCATCTCCACTTCCAATAACTTTCCATCCTTGAGCTGCACAACCCTGGCAGGATATTTTTTCACAAGGTCGTAATTGTGTGTTGCCATCAGGACGGCAGTCCCCCGCATATTGATCTTGGTCAGCAGGTCCATTATCTCCGAAGATGACGTGGGGTCGAGGTTTCCTGTCGGCTCGTCGGCGATCAGGATCGAGGGTTCGTTGATGAGCGCGCGTGCAATGACGACCCTCTGTTGTTCTCCGCCCGAGAGCTCGTGCGGCATATAGTTCCGTTTATGACTGAGTCCGACTTCCGCGAGGGCTTGAAGGACGCGTTTCTTCATGTCGCTCCGACGGGCATTCGTGACATGCAGCGTAAACGCAACGTTGTCGTACACGTTTCTGTCCTCCAACAATTTGAAGTCTTGAAAGACAATCCCGAGTTTTCGTCTCAGGTAGGGGATTTGTCTGCTTTTTAATGTCGCTGAATCGAAGCCCGCGACGCGCACACTCCCGTTGTCCGGTTTGAGGTCGAGGTACATTAGGCGCATCAGCGAGCTTTTCCCCGCCCCGGTTTGTCCGACGAGGTAGATGAATTCTCCGCGCTTCATCGAAAAATCTATTTTTTCGAGAACCGCCTGACCGTCGAACGCGACCGAAACGTTTTTGAGCTCAATCATTTCGGATCCTGTTCGAAGAAATTCGAACTGCAAGTTTCACCGCCTCGACCATGCTGGAGATATTCGCCTTGTTCTTGCCCGCAATATCGAAGGCTGTTCCATGGTCGGGAGACGTACGCACGATGGTGAGGCCCGCTGAAAAGTTTACGGCCTTTCCGAACGAAGACATTTTAAGAGGGATTAAGCCCTGGTCGTGATACATGGCCACGACTGCGTCATACTGTTTGTAGCGATGGTTGCCGAAGAATGCATCGGCCGAGAAGGGTCCGTCGACCGCGACATTGCTCGTTCGCGACCTCTCGAGCGCAGGGCGTATAATCTCATCCTCCTCCTTCCCAAGCAATCCATGTTCTCCCCCGTGAGGATTAAGCGCTAGTACGGCGATGCGTGGATTCTTTACGGAAAAGTCGCTTAGAAGAGACTCATGGACAATCGAGATCTTTTCGAAAACTTTGTCCTGCGACAGTTGCTCCGCGACTGACCTGAGTTCAGAATGGATAGTGACCAATCCGATTCGCATCGTATCCGAAACGAGCATCATAGCAACTCGCGGCGAACGACTCAGGAGTGTCACCATTTCCGTCTGACCCGGGAAGTGGAATCCTGCGAGGTTAAGAGCTTCCTTCGATACGGGTGCAGTGACCATCGCCCGTATTTTTCCCTGCACACAGAGCTCGACGGCGCGTTCGATCGCGACGCCCGCTGATTTTCCGGCTCCCTTTGTCACCATCCCATACTGAACGTCGGCAAAAATACCGTCCCCCACATCGGCAATATTGAGGACAGAGTTCTTCAGCACAGGGAAGGAGGCCTTCACGAGCTTGACTTTCAGCTTTAATTCGGCGCGGACATGGTCGATGACATTGAGAGGTCCGATGATCAGGGGAGTACAGATTTTCTTTACGGAAGGATGGAGGGCGGCCTTGAGCGCAACTTCAGGCCCGATGCCGTTGAAATCCCCCACGGTAATTGCGATGATCGGTTTCAAAGATTCTCAGTCGCGGTGAGAAGGTAAACCCCAGACTTGTGCGCGTCGGTAAAAACAAACTTTCTCTTGGCGCTCTGGTAGACCCATACCTCGCTCGGCGGTGCGTCCGGGCGAAAGAGGCGTTCAATGTTGGTCGGCGACCCGAAGAGAATGAAGATGCGGCCACGGTCGGTCTTATATCCGTTAGGCTCGGAAGTGGTTGAGAATCGTCGGATAGCTTCGTCAACCCGCCGATAATACTCCGCCAGGACCTCGTTGTAAGCAGTCGTCGTATCAGGGTCCCGTTTTTTCCAGAATCGTCTGAACGCACTAAGGGAGCGTGTCGAGGAGAATGACGTCATCTCGTCGACTTCAGACTCGGTCGCTATGTATCGGAGCGCATCGACGGCAAGCTGAAAATTGACGATCGAGAATGGTCTGTTCGGCCAGACAATGCTCATTTGGTACGAACGACTCTCTTTCGCATCACCGGCTAATTCCAAAGAGACATTGTATCTCCCGGTCTCCAACTTCTCCAAAGGAAGCGCAACGTAGAGAGTTTTCCACACCGGATTCGGATCGGGCCCGACCGAGTATGTTACTTTTTCATCTTTTGATTCAATCCCAAGAACACCGTTCAGGAGAGTGTACTGTGTGCCCTCGAGTAATCCCTCGTCCCCGCGTTGTTCGTCCCGGTTGATTGCTTCGATCTTCCAATGCAGCTTTATTTCTCCATCTGCTCTCGGATTGTACAGCTGAACGAGATATCCTCCCGACCCTCCAAAGAGTGCGTTGTTTCCGCGGTTGAATACCGTAAATCTCTCACCGTGGGTCACGGAGTCGGGTGCCTCCTTTTCAACCAAGAGCGGAGAAGCCATATCGATACGTCTGGAAACTGGCCGGCGCGCCGTTACCCGTTCGTTACGATCGAGAAACGAGCGGCCGGATTGAAGGTCTTTCACTTCAAAGGCGATTTGAAAGGTGCCGTCACTCACCGCGAACCGTACAGCGCCCTGAATATCCGGTAGAATTTCTCCGTTTTGAGGAATTGATCCTCGCAGGAACCGAATGCCCCTGATCTCGCGCGCGACTGACGCATGCTGGTCATCAAGCAGTTCAACTACAATTTCGCCTTTGGCTAGATACTCTTCCTTTGAGGGTGTTTCAGAATTATGGATGTAGATGAAATAATTCTGGTTAATGCGGTAATGGACATCGACATAACCCTTTGTCGTGTCGACGCCGAAGACAGGTATCGCCTCGAATGAAATAGATCGGTTCTGTTCGAGACCGAAGCCCTGCGACTGTTCCTGAGGCATCCCATATCCCGCCCGGGGAAGTGAGAGAAGAATGAGAACAAATGTCTTACGAAAGGTCGAGGTCATGAAGGATCGAAACATTTTGGGGTCCGATAATTTTTCCAGGATTCAGGATGTTCTGAGGGTCGAAGAGATTCTTTACTTGTTTGAATAATGAGTAAACTGTCGTGCCGTAGAGTCGTTCAAGAAAAGGTGTTCTGACGAATCCGTCGCCATGTTCACCCGACAGCGTGCCTCCAAGCGATATGACAAAACTATTAAGCTCCGCGGCGATCGAATCGACGGCCTTATAATGGTCGAGGTTTTTCAGGTCGAGAAAAGTACCGCAATGAATATTCCCGACTCCCGCGTGACCGTACGCCGTGAAGCTGATGCCAAAACGGCCGAGGATTTCGGGAAGGCCGCGAAGGTAGGCGCTCAACTGTTCAACAGGCACGGCCGCGTCCTCGACGAAGGAGGATTTGGCAAACGACTCTTCAAGATTGATTCTCTTGCTGATCCGCTGTCGGAGATCCCAGAAATCCTGCCGGTCGCGCTTGGTGGGAAGAATTTCGAAGGTGAGACAACGTATGCGCGAATCCAGGTCGCGAACAGTGGCTTCCAGTTCAACCTCCGAGTTGCCTTCGAATTCGAAATACAGCAACGCTGCCGACCCGTTTCGCAAAAATCTCTGGCGAGAGGCAGTGAGCCCGTCAGCGTACGATAGAAAACTACGGTCGAGTATCTCGAGAGCAGAAGGATGAAATTCGAGAGCGCTCAGTGTCGCAGCCGCTGTCGAATCGTAGTCTCCGAAATGTGCGACCGCACCGATTGTGTGCGGAACGAGATCTTCGAGCTTGAGTCTGGCCCCGACGATAACGGAGAGAGTCCCTTCGGAGCCGACTATCAGCTTCCGGAGGTCATACGGGTCAGTATTAATAGTATCGAGAAGGTTGTATCCGGAAGAGTTCTTCTTCACATTCGGATACGCCTCGCGGATGTCATTTTCGTGATTGGCAAGAATTGCACTAAGCGCTGGACGAAGGTTCTTCAGAGACTCGGGTGTGGAGTCCACCGTCTCGATGCTCCCATCCGCCAAAACGACGGTCAACGATTCGACGTAGTTCTTTGTCGCGCCATACTTCACTCCGTGCCATCCTGCTGCGTTTGTAGCAATCATTCCGCCAATAGTGCACATGTCTCCGCTCGTGGGGTCGATGGGAAAGAACGTACCGGAAGGAGAAAGATGAGAATTCAGGTCGTTGACGATTATACCCGGTTCGACGGCCGCAAACCCCTTTTCGGCCGAACGGACTTTGTTCATATATCGGGTAAGATCGAGGACAATCCCCATGCCGACTGCTTGACCTGCAAGACCTGTGCCACCTCCCCTCGGTATGACAGCGATCTCCATCTCTGAGCAGCACAGCACAACCTGCCGGACATCGTCCGCATCTCGGGGAAAGACCACGCCGACAGGGTTAATCCTATACCACCCGGCTGCTGTACTGTATTTCAGACGGGCTTGCTCGTCAAAAAGACAGTCTCCCTTGATCCGGGGACGGATCTGTTGCTCAATTATTGGATAGGAGACGTGCATCGTGGCTGAGACGTATTCCTAAATAGTACTGAGAATGGGAAGGAAAGGCAACCCGACGATGACACCAGCATGGCTGTTGATTCGCGCGACTGCGTACGGTGTAATCACTTTTTCCAGTTTCTTAGAAACTCCGTCAGCAATCGTACACCGGCGCCTGAGCCTCCACGCTGAGCGTAGACTCCATTTTCTTCCAAGATGGCTGTACCGGCGATATCGAGATGGGCCCATTTGTAATCGCCGACAAATTTTTTCAAAAACCAAGCAGCGGTAATTGCTCCAGCCCAGCGCCCGCCTACGTTTTTCACGTCAGCGACGTCGCTCTTGATGAGCTTCTCGTACTCTTCAAACAGTGGGAGTTCCCAAACTCGCTCGTAGGTCGTCTCTCCTGCTTCTCGAATCCTCGCCATAAGTCCGGCATCGTTGCCCATCATACCTGTTGCATAGTGTCCCAACGCTACGACGACAGCACCGGTCAACGTCGCAAGGTCGATGATTGCGGCGGGCTTGAAGGTTCCGGCATAGCCCAATGCATCGGCTAGAATGAGCCGTCCTTCAGCATCCGTATTGTCAACTTCCGAAGTCTTACCACCGTAGTGCCGGATAATGTCGCCCGGCCTGACAGCGCTTCCGCTCGGCATATTTTCCACGGCAGGGATGAGGCCGACGACGTGTACCTGGAGTTTTAAC
>JBGOVN010000041.1:0-7534 GCA_041478155.1 Bacteroidota bacterium
GCGGAGATTTTCCGAAAGAGAACATTGCATTCCTGGAGGAGCACCGAATCGACGTCGACGGCCTTCAAGTGGTCAACGACGGGAAAACGTTCCGTTGGTCAGGCAGGTACCACTATGACCTGAACACGCGGGATACGTTGTTGACCGAGCTCAACGTGTTCGAACAATTTGACCCGCGCATACCGAACGGCTACAAGCAGAGCTCTTACGTCTGCCTGGGAAATATTCATCCGGTTCTGCAGCGTAAGGTGCTTCAGCAAATCAAGAAACCCCGGCTGATCGTCGGCGATACGATGAACTATTGGATCGAAGAGACTCCCACAGAGCTGCGGGAAATGCTGAAGGAACTGGACGTGTTTGTCGTGAATGAATCCGAAGCTCGATTGTTGACCCAGGAGCCGAATCTGATTAAGGCCGCCAAGCAGATCATGAAGCTCGGTCCACATATTGTCATTATCAAAAAGGGTGAACATGGCGCGTTGCTCGTGACGCAGGAAACGATTTTCTCTGCTCCGGCATATCCGCTCGAAAACATTTATGACCCGACAGGTGCCGGCGACTCCTTTGCAGGAGGGTTTGCAGGATGGCTGGCAAGAACAGACGACCTCTCATCCGACAATCTGAAACGCGCAGTCATTTACGGCAGCACACTCGCATCGTTCTGTGTTGAAAAGTTCAGCGTCGAAGGTCTCAAAGACTTGAGTGTTCTGAAGATCCAGGATCGTTATCGTTCCTTCATGGAACTCTCAAAATTCGACGAACGGTCGATGTGATGAAACCGGTCGAATGGAAAAACGGCAAAGTGCGGTTCCTCGACCAGACAAAGCTTCCCATAGAGGAACGGTACGTTGAAACAGACGACGAGGAAGTTCTCGCTCGTGCAATCAAGCGTTTGTCGATACGCGGCGCGCCGTTGATTGGAATAGCTGCAGCGTACGGCGTTGTACTCGCGGCAAACAGGATATCAGGCAGCTCGGAGGATAACGTGTCATCCCGTCTCGAACGAGCTGTCAACGTTCTTCTCGCCACACGACCGACTGCGGTCAATCTCTCTTGGGCTCTGGATCGCATGGGCCGATGCATTCGGGAGTCAAAAGAGAAGAGTATTGATGTACTGAGGAAAAGGTTGGAAAAAGAAGCCACGGCTATTCACGAAGAGGATGCGGCGATGTGCGAGGAAATCAGCCGGCGGGGCGCGGCGTTGCTTCCGAATGGCGCTGCGGTGCTCACGCATTGCAACACCGGAATGCTGGCGACCGGCGGACGGGGTACGGCGCTCGGCATTATCACGATGGCCTGGGAACAGTCGAAGCTCAAGCACGTCTATATAAATGAAACGCGCCCACTCTTGCAGGGAGCCCGGCTGACGGCCTGGGAACTCCAACGAAGCGGCGTGCCATCGACATTATTGACTGACAGCACGGCCGGTTTCCTGATGCAACGAGGTGCAATATCCTCTGTAATCGTTGGAGCGGACCGGATCGCCGCCAACGGTGATGTGGCGAACAAAGTGGGAACATACACTCTGGCTATTCTGGCAAAACATCACGGCATTCCGTTCTACGTAGCAGCTCCAACGTCAACCATCGACGCTCATACGCCGCGAGGAAGCGACATCCCGATCGAACAACGGGGACCCGAGGAAGTGACGACGATCGGAGGGATTCGAATCGCGCCGGAAGGCGTTCATGTCTATGCGCCGGCGTTCGACGTTACCCCTCACGAACTTATTACGGGAATAATAACGGAGAGAGAAATTCTAATTCCGCCGTACCTTGACGCGGTCAGGGCGTTAGATCGTTCACAGATGCACTCCGCGAAACTCCATGCTGTCGAAGACTGACGCAATCGTGCTCAAAACGATGAGGTACGGGGACACGAGCAAGATTGTGACGTTGTACACCCGCGAGTTCGGCAAACTCAAGGGGATCGCAAAGGGGGCGAGGACGAAAAGGAGCAAATTCGGAGCAGGGCTGGAACCGATGTCCCATGTCTCCATCCTCTTGTATAAGAAAGAGCAGCGTGACCTCCATCTTCTTTCCCAGTCCGATATTCTTGATTCGCATAAAAACATAGGAAAAAGCATCGATAAAATGGAGGTAGCGCTGTCGGTTGTCGAATTGGTCAATCAGGTGACGCACCAGGAGGAACGGAATGAGCCCATGTTTTCGCTCATTCGGCAAACCCTCGAGGCCGTCGACCGGGCGGAACGGGAGTCGCAATACTATTTCTCCGCTTTTGTTCTAAGGCTCTCTTCGCTCTTCGGCTACGCACTCGCATTGGATCGCTGCTCAGAATGCGGAGATGAGATCCGTGGTTATGTGGCTGATGAGACTCTCGCGTTCCAGGTCTCCAGAGGAGCCCTCATTTGTCCGCGTTGCTTGAAGAGCGGATCAACATCAACGAATCATCGAGCCGGCGAAACAGGAAAACAGTATCGATCGAGTTCAAGTTCCCTGAAATTCTCTACACTCGAGATTCTTCGACGATTGCAGTCTGAGGAATTCGAGGACCTCGCGAATCTTCGATGCGATACAGCGACGGTAAAGACGATCGCTGAAACTTTAACCGTTTTTTTACGTTATCATTTCGAGAACCTAAAGCCGTTGCACGCAGCAACGATGTTTCAATTACCAGTCTAGGAAACCCAAGGAGAAGTTCAATGACATCACGATCAGTACTTATTGCAGTTCTGCTCATCAGCCTCGGCATCGTGTTCGGGGTGGTGCTCGTCTCAAACTTTCGAGGCATTGACAATTCGTTTGCGGGCCAGGAAGTCAAACTCGGAAACCAATCACAACAGAAAGCGAGCGCTTCGCTACAATCCCTCAACGATGCCTTCCATACCATCGCAAAGAATGTAACACCCTCGGTCGTCTACATTACAGTCAAGACGAAAGGGGAGCCGGACAGTAAAGATGAAGAAGGGGGAGGACCAGATATATTCCACCGTTTTTTCGACCCCAATTTTCATTTTCAAAATCCACGGCGCGGCCCTGAGGTCGGTGCTGGTTCCGGCGTCATTCTTACGACGAACGGCTACATTCTCACAAACAACCATGTCGTCGACAATGCCAACAGTGACGGCATCCAGGTTACCCTCCCCGACACGCGGCAGTTCAAAGGCAAGCTGATCGGGACCGATAAGTACACGGACCTGGCGGTCGTCAAGATCGACGCGTCAGAATTGTCCGTCGCCACCATAGGAAATTCGGACGACGTGGAAGTCGGGAACATCGTGTTCGCTTTCGGCAACCCTCTCGGTCTCACCTCGACGATGACGCAGGGAATTGTGAGCGCCCTCGGAAGACGGATCGACCTCAGCAGCGATCAATACAGTATCGAAAATTTTATCCAGACTGATGCCGCTGTGAACCCCGGGAACAGCGGTGGCTCGTTGGTCGACATCAACGGGGCTGTCATCGGCATCAACACCGCAATTGCAACGACGAATGCACGCTACCAGGGGTACAGTTTTGCGATCCCCATCAACCTCGCGAAGAAAGTTGCGACTGACATCATCAAGTTCGGCAAGGTGCGCCGCGGATATA
The DNA here is from genome assembly GCA_041478155.1 of Bacteroidota bacterium. GTDB lineage: Bacteria > Bacteroidota > Ignavibacteria > UBA10030 > UBA10030 > JBGOVN01. The sequence continues at coordinate 3,552 of JBGOVN010000041.1, forward strand.
TCGGTGTCGGTATCCGTGCTGTGGATGCCGTTACCGGCAAGGCTTCCGGTCTCGACAAGGCGCAGGGAGTGATCGTGGAGGAAGTGAAGCCCAATAGTGCCGGATCGGAAGCAGATATGCGCCTCGGCGATATCATACTTTCCGTTGACGGAAAAGAAGTCAACTCGTCAAATGCGCTACAGACCATCATTGCGGGAAAGTATCCCGGCGAATCAGTGACGTTGAAGATACTACGCGATCGGAAAGAGATCGAAAAGAAAGTTGCATTGAAGTCCCGCGACGACGAAGCCGAAGTCGTGGCCGCAAAGGACTCGAAGTCGTCGGATCCTTCATCGATGGATTCCGCCCCCGCGAAGACATTCAAGTTCGAGGAACTGGGCCTGACGGTAAGTGGTCTTTCTTTGAAAATGAAAAAGAGTTATGACACTGAGAACGGCGTGTTCGTTGAATCCGTTGAGCCGTTGGGCCCTGCACAGGAGCGGGACTTGCGGCCGGGAGACATAATCCTGAGCGTTGGGGATAAACAGGTCACTTCGGTTGACGAATTTTACGCGACGATCAAGAAGCTCAAACCGGGGGACGCAGTTATGTTGCGAGTGAAGGGCGAAGACAAGAAGGTTAAATTCCGGGCGATTGAGATGCCGAAATAGCGGCATCCGTCGCGCACTCAAGCCGAATTCCGTCGGAGAATTTCGGAAGGCGCAGGGCGAACAGCTCTGCGTTTTTTTTTGTACGCAGCGTATTGCAAGCCTGAGTGTTGAAACTGCAGCGAAAAATCGCTTTATTGAAGGATATGGCGGTCATTTGCGCCGACTCGGAAACGCTCGACTTCGAGAAAACAGGGTTCAGAACCCGAATGGAGAACGATTGATTCGATATCTGACAGCGGGTGAATCCCACGGAACAGCCCTTGTTGGCATAGTTGAAGGAGTCCCGGCAGGCCTTGAGATTTCCTCGGCCTACATCAACCGTCAGCTCTGGCGCCGCCAGCAAGGATACGGTCGCGGCGGCCGTATGCGGCTTGAATCCGACAAGGTTGAAATCATCTCCGGCGTCCGCTTCGGAAAAACACTCGGCTCGCCAATTGCATTCCTGATTCACAATAAAGACTCGCAGAATTGGCTCGAGAAGATGGCTGTCGAAGGCGATAGCAAGGGAATCGAAAAGGTCATGATTCCCCGCCCTGGACATGCCGATTATGTCGGTGTCATCAAATATTCCTACGACGACATCCGTAGCGTCATCGAGCGAGCAAGTGCCCGGGAAACTGCGATGCGCGTTGCATGCTGCACAATCGCCAGAAAATTTCTTGAGGAGTGCGGTATCTTCATCGGGAGCCACGTACTGGCGATAGGACGCGCATCGGTCATCAACAGGACGAGAGTCGACCGCCTTATTGCAAAGTACACGAAGGCTTCCTGCGGCGCGTATAAGGTCACGGAGGCTGCGGACAAATCTGACGTCCGAATCCTCGACGGGTCTATCGAAAAAAAAGCAATGAGTGAGATAAGAAACGCCAAGAAGGCGGGGGATACGCTCGGTGGGATCTTCGAAGTTCTTGTGACCGGACTTCCGGTCGGTCTCGGCAGCTACGTTCAGTATGACCGCAAACTCGACGGTCAATTAGCCCAGGCTTTGATGTCAATCCATGCGGTAAAGGGTGTTGAGATCGGTGACGGCTTTGACAATGCGCGTAAACCAGGTTCTCAGGTGCATGACCCGTTCACACTGAGGGGGGGTGAAGTCGGTCGCAAGTCGAACCGTGCGGCAGGTCTCGAGGGGGGTGTCACGAACGGGCAAACGCTTGTCCTCCACGCGGCGATGAAACCGATCTCGACCTTGGCACATCCGTTGAAATCTGTAGACTTGAAGACCGGAAAGATTGTGGACGCTCGATATGAACGGTCGGACGTTTGTGCAGTTCCCGCCTGTTCTGTCATTGGCGAGTCAGTCGTCGCTCCCATCCTCGCAAATGCATTTCTCGAGAAATTCGGCGGGGATTCGATGAAGGAGATAAAAAGCAGGTATTAGGAGATAGGAGAGAGAAGATTGGAGGAGCAGAAACAACGGAAGAATGGAATTCTGGAATGAAGACAGAAAACGGAAGTCAGTAGGCAGGAGACACGAGAGAGGAATGAAGAGAGTAATAAAGAATCACAAGAATTGTCATTCCCACATGATCTTAGTGGGAATCCAGGTCGCGGCATGAGAACGCAAGAAGGTCACGGGAGAGAACAGTATGCCGAAGTACTGGATCCCCGCTAAAAATCTGCGGGCCTGCCTGCCGAAGTGCCTTCGGCGCGCAGGCAGGGATGACGGGGCTCTTTAGGCAGCAGCTAGGAGCGGCATTTTTTTCTTGGATAGTTAACGTCCTGTTTACTTTTGATCATCCGCAAACGGTCTCTGCAGCTACCTCCTCACTAGATACCTCAATCCTTCAACCCTTCAACCCAGAACTTCCTCAACTCCCCCATCACCAACCTTATTTATCTCAACGCTGTCGAGTTTCTCCTCTCTTGCAGACTCAGAACTCAAAACTCCGAACCCAGAACCCTCTTTTCCCCGTTTTCCCCATTTGACTCTTTCCCCCCATTATGCTATATTTTTGACGGCAAACTAAACCATCCTTCAAGAATGATTTGAGCCGACCGCTGTATGGTCTTCCTAAGGAGGTGTTTAAGTCTTCAGTGTAAGATATGATGCTGTTAGCGTCCATGGAAAACTGAGTCGGAAGGTGCTCGTCTTGAACAACAACTACGAGCCGCTCAGTGTCTGTAACGTACGAAAGGCTGTCATACTACTCTGGCTCGGTAAGGCAGAACTCATCGCCGCCTGCGAAGGAAAGTTTCTTCACTCCGTTTCGACCGCGATGCCGTTTCCGAGCATCGTGCGTCTCTCTGTCTACGTTCGGGTCCCTTATAAAAAGATTGTTCTTTCTCGCAAGAACGTCCTGCGTCGCGATGGACATCGCTGCCAGTACTGCGGAAAGTCGGATCTGACCTTGACGGTGGACCATGTCATCCCCAGGGCACGAGGCGGTTCCGACGCATGGGAAAACCTGGTTGCTGCCTGTGTTGGTTGCAACAACCGTAAAGGCGACAGGACGCCCCACGAGGCCAATCTCCAACTCCTGCGACGGCCGATCCGGCCGAATCACGTAATGTTCATCAGACATTTCGTGGGAGCGGTCGACGACCACTGGAAACCGTATCTATTTATGAACTGATCGCGCGGCCGTGGGTTCAACCCGGCCGACTCTGTAAAGCGGCACATCCACCGACCGCTTGCGCAAAGAACAAGCTCATTCTCATTTTCATTGATTTCCGCTCGAAAGGAGCATCGTCTACTGGCTATCAGGGAAAAGAAAGTTATCCTCAGCGGCATGCGGCCCACAGGCAAATTGCACCTTGGCCATCTCGTCGGGGCCCTCGAAAACTGGGTGACGCTTCAGGGTGAATATCAGAACTATCATCTTATCGCAGACTATCACGCGTTAACGACGAACCTGGATACTAAAGACATCTACCAGAATTCGATCGACATGCTCCTCGATTGGCTTGCTGCCGGCATCGACCCAGTGAAGAGCCCGATGTTCCGGCAGTCGCAAGTCAAGCAACATACCGAACTTCACCTGATTTTTTCGATGCTCGTGACAACGTCGCGGCTGGAGCGAAATCCGACCGTCAAAGAGCAGGTTCGCGACCTTGCAATTGACAACGTTGTCTACGGCCACCTGGGGTATCCCGTGCTCCAGGCCGCCGACATTCTTCTCTACAAAGGAGAGGTTGTCCCGGTTGGCGAGGATCAGTTGCCCCACATCGAGATAACACGGGAAATTGCCCGGCGCTTCAACGCACAGTATTGTCCCGACAAGCCGGTCTTCAAGGAGCCGGAAGGGCGGATCACAAAATTCGCCAGGCTGCCGGGTTTGGACGGAAAACGAATGAGCAAATCGATTGGAAACACAATTTTGCTCTCGGACC
>JBGOVN010000109.1:0-5213 GCA_041478155.1 Bacteroidota bacterium
ATGTTAGACGCGGCGCGGCACGAAGACGATCCTGAAATGAAGATCCAGATGCTCGATGCTGCGCTCGAGCTGCACAACCCGAATGCAATTCCTATGTTGATTCAGATGACTGAAGAGGGAGGAATCTTCGCAAACGATGCGTACGAGCACCTCAAGAGTCACGTCGCAATTATGTTCCGCATGGACGAAATATCAAAGATAAAACGTTGGTGGAACGAAAACTCCCACAAGCTTCAATGGGATGGAACGAAAAAAGTATTTGTCGTTAAGCCCTGACGAGAATATCCAAAGACGAGGCCGACTATGTCGCTCAGTGGAAAAGTGGTAGTCATTACCGGAGGTACGGGAGCGTTGGGAACCGTCGTTGCACGGCGGCTGCAAAAGGAGGGAGCGACCGTTTTCTCGACGTCCACAGACAACCAGAGTTCTTCGCCTGCGACGAAGGTGACCCAGGGGACTATCAACGTTCTCAAGGCCGATGTGACCGACGAAGCCTCCGTCATGCGACTTTTCGATGAGGTGATTCGAACGGGACAGAAGGTGGACGTTGTGGTCAATACGGTAGGAGGATTCGTCCCGGGCAAACCCGTAGCCGACACACCAGTGGCAGATTGGGACCTGATGATGACACTCAACTTGAAATCAACGTTCCTCTGCACGCGGGAAGCGCTGCGGAGGATGAAAGGTAAGCCGTACGGAAGAGTCATCAACATTGGCGCAATGACAGGCCTCAATCCGCAGCCGGGCAGAGCCGCGTATTCGATTTCAAAGGCAGGTGTCGCTCTGCTCACGGAACTCGCGGCGAGAGAAGTAAAAGGGACGGGCATCACCGTAAACGCGATCGCTCCGAGTATCATCGACACCGCCGTCAACCGAAATTCGATGCCGGGCGAAGATTACACAAAATGGGTGAAACCTGAAGAAATCGCAGAGACGATTTGTTTTTTGTGTTCAGTGGAAGCCGGGTCTGTGACAGGGACGACAATCAGGGCATCGGGAGGCCTCTGATGTAGCAGTTGGGTGTTTTTTTTTGTATCTTCAAGAGAAGAAGGATGGCCAAGCCACAATAAAATAAATTGAATCTTCAGAGAGCAATCATGAGGTTGAAATTCTGAACACAGGCAGGCCCGACGTTGGTCTGCCTTTTTTATTCAATAAACACCCGGAAGGCCGATGAGGCCCGTGAGGCCCGTGAGGATAGATGCATGACGTTAACAGAACGCATTAGTGAAGACATAAAGACTGCCCTAAAATCCGGCGACCAGATCAGGCTCAATACGGTGCGCCTGATCAGAGCGCAGATCATCGAATTGTCGAAGCGCGGCACGGGAAAGGATATCACCCCGGACGAAGAACTCTCGGCCCTGATGGCGGCGGCGAAAAAAAGAAAAGAAGCAATCGAGATGTATCAACAAGCGGGAAGAAAAGAACTTGTTGAACAGGAACAGAAGGAACTTGCCATCATCGACAGTTACCTCCCCAAACAGATGTCCCGGGAGGACGGCGAAAAAGTTGTTTTAAGGATCATTGCAGAAACAGGATCCGTCTCGGTGAAAGACCTGGGTAAAGTGATGTCCGGGGTAATGAAGGAACTCAAAGGGAAGCTCGACGGCAAAGTTGTGCAGGATATCGTCAAGCAGAAACTGGGAGGCTAGACAATGCTACTGGATATTATGTTGGGTATGCCGATCCTCTTTACCTCGCTCCTCGGGTTCCGGGATGGAATCGTCCGCAAGCTCATAGCGGTTCTGGCGATGATCATCGGGCTCATCATCGGCCACCTGTATATGCGCGACGTCGGTAAGCTTCTCATATCGTATTTCGACACCGACGCGACGGAGGCCCCGATGAAAGGGTTCCTCTATATTTTCCTCGCAGTCGTTGCTCTTTCGGGATTGCTGTATCGCCTTATCGCGGGCGGCTATAAGATTGGAGGAATAGCGGATCGGTCGATTGGTGCTGCGATCGGTCTATTTCAAGGAATGCTCTTCGTCAGCGCGCTTCTCATGATTTATTCTCTCGAAGGCATCCCTTCGAGGTCAACTTCCCGTGATTCCAGGTTGTATACCCCTGTTGTGAACATTGCCCCCCAGATCGTGGACTTTCTCGTGAACATCGGCCCGGAGACAAACGAAACGCTCAAGGATATAGGGACCCCGAGAATCGGAAGCGACTCGTCCCGGCGTTCGCCCGATCAGAGGGAGAAGGACCTTCTTGACAAAGCTCGGAAATCATCCCGAACTCCTTAAACCATCCATGACCAGAGTTTTGTCCTCTTCATCCTTATTCAGCGCGACCGTCCTCAAGAAACTCGAATTTGATAAAGTCCTGACGCGGATCTCCAGGCTTGCAGTTTCCGAAGCCGGAAAAGAACGTGTGTTGCAGATTCTTCCGACGACAGACCGCGAAGAGATTCGCGAAGAACATCAGCGCGTGTCTGAAGGGAAGGAGCTCCTCATCGCGGAAGGCTCTGTGCCGTTAGACGGACTCAAGGACGTTCGAATTGCACTCAAGAAAACAAGCGTCGAGAATCAACTCCTTTCGATTCAAGAACTTCTGGACGTTGCTTCAACACTCCGAACCTCTCGCACGGTGCACGGCTTTCTCGCAAAACGAAGATCGCAGTATCCCTCTCTTTCCAGCTTTATTCCCCAATTGTATTCCGACAAGGTTGTTGAGTTCAACATTACGCAGGCAATTGACGAACAGGGATTTGTCAAAGACTCAGCGACGAAGGAACTTCGACAGATCCGTCGCAGCCTGATTGAAGCCGGAGACTCACTCCGCAAAAGACTCAACTCGATACTGAAGCAAGTCTCGAAGCAGGAATTACTGCAGGATGAGATCGTAACGACGCGCGAAGGTCGTCTGGTCATCCCCGTGAAGGTGGAGTACAAGAATCAGGTGCCGGGGTTTATCCATTCAAGTTCAGCCACGGGTGCCACTGTATACATTGAGCCGGCAGAGTCGCTCCAACTCAACAACGAGCTCCGGGAACTTCAGCTCCATGAACAAAGGGAAATCGCGCGAATCCTGGGCGATCTCACGGGTCAAGTGAGGGAAATCCGCGGGAGCGTCGAAGAGAGCTTTGAAGCACTCACCGTCCTGGACGTCGTCGTTGCCAAGGCGCGGTATTCGATTGAGGTTATCGGATGTCCTCCCGAGTTGTCCGAGTCGCCGAGGATCAAACTCGTGGAAGCGCGGCATCCTGTCCTCCTCCAGCGTCATGAACGAAGAGAAGTCATTCCTCTGACTCTCGAATTGGGAACGGAAGCGCAGACGTTGGTCATTACGGGACCGAACGCGGGTGGAAAAACCGTTGCGATGAAGACGGTGGGATTGTTGTGCCTTTGCGCTCAGGCCGGAATCCACATCCCGTCGGGATCCGAATCGGAGGTTTATCCGTTCGCACAGTACTTTGTCGATATCGGCGATGACCAGTCTATCGAAGACGACCTCAGCACGTTTAGCTCTCATCTCGTGAAACTCAAAGAAGTGCTCACCGAAGCGGACGAGCGTTCTCTCGTTCTGATCGATGAGATTGGTGCGGGAACGGATCCTGCTGAAGGTGGGTCGTTAGCAGCGACCGTGCTCAAGGAATTGACGGATCGAAAGGTCTTGACGATAGCGACGACACATCACGGAATACTGAAGGTCTTTGCGCATCAAACCGCCGGAGTTGAAAATGGGTCGATGGAATTTGACCAGGCTTCGTTGCGGCCCACGTATCGCTTTCGGATGGGTGTTCCCGGCAGTAGTTTTGCGTTCGAACTCGCGGAGCGCATTGGGATTTCCCGTGAAGTCCTTGCAGCGGCACGTGCCGAACTGGGGGATGAGAAAACCAAACTGGAATCGCTCATTGTCCATCTCGAACGACAGTCCCAGCATTCTGCGGAACAACTCAAGGAAGTGGCGACGGAACGAAGGCGATTGGAAGACCTCGTTCGCTCGTATGAAGAAAAAATGCTCGAACTGAAGAAGGAGCTGTCTTCGATCAGGAAGAAGGCGGTGGAAGAAGCCCGGGAACTCGTCCGCGATGCAAGGGCAAAAATAGAACAGTCCGTTAAAGAAATCCGCGAACGGGGGAGTAACGCCGAGGTTGTCCGTTCGGCCAGATCGACAGTGAGAAATCTCTCTGAACAGCTGCGAGTTCCCACGTCGGAGGTGAGCCCGGAAGAGCTGGAGACCCTTTCCGTCGGTGACGTCGTACGATTAAAGGATGGCCATCAAGTCGGCGAAATTGTTGAGCTGCAACAGACGACCGCAACAGTCTTATGGGGGAACGCAAAACTCAAAGTCTCTCGCGGAAGCCTGGTAAAGGCGCTCCAGCATGCGCTCTCCCAGGCGGCACCCGCATCGGCCGAGCTTCTCCTGGAGTCTGGGAATGAGATCGACCTGCGCGGGATGTTGGGAGATGAAGCGGTTACCGCCGTTGAACGATTTCTGGATAATGCTTACGTTGCGGGGCTTCATCGTGTCGACATCATTCATGGAAAAGGCACCGGGGCCCTTCGGAAGCGAATCACCGAGTTCTTGAAGACGTATCCTCATGTCAAGGCGTTTCGTCTCGGTGAATGGAACGAAGGGGGTGTGGGAGTAACGGTCGTGGAATTTTCGTAGACGCATGAAAAAGTCCTTTAAACGTATTTTGATTGCCAATCGCGGCGAGATTGCTCTTCGGGTTATCCGAACGTGTCGCGAGATGGGAATACAAAGCGTTGTGCTGTATTCAGACCCTGACCGGATGTCGCAGCATGTTCAACTGGCAGACGAGGCATATGCACTCGGCGGTTCATCTGCGACAGAAAGCTATCTGAATCAAAAAAGAATTCTTGAAATCGCTCAGCGGACAAAGGTCGATGCGATTCATCCCGGCTACGGATTTCTGTCGGAGAATCCGATCTTTGCGGATAACGTACAACAATCCGGTTTCGTTTTCATCGGACCGCCGGCCGTGGCGATCCGCTCGATGGGGGACAAACTGGCCGCTCGTAAGCAAGCTGAGAAGCTTGGGATTCCCACGATTGCAGGGACGAAAGAGCCGCTGAAAGATGAACGGCAAGCCGGTGCAACTGCAGACGCCGTCGGCTATCCAGTGCTTCTCAAGGCCGCTGCTGGGGGAGGAGGGAAGGGTATGCGGATTGTTCACACGCCCGCCGAGATGGCCTCAGCCGTCCGCGCTGCAAAGTCGGAGGCACAAAGCGCCTTCGGCG
>JBGOVN010000054.1:0-6798 GCA_041478155.1 Bacteroidota bacterium
AAGATCATCGATGTCACGCGAAACCCGCAGCTCTACGGCAAGGTCGTTTTCATCGAGAACTACGATATGAATGTCGGAAGGCATCTTGTTTCCGGTGCCGATGTCTGGCTGAACAATCCCCGGAGGCCGCTCGAGGCCAGCGGGACGAGCGGACAGAAGATTACTATTCACGGCGGTCTCAATCTCAGCATCATGGATGGATGGTGGAGAGAAGGTTCCAACGGATCGAACGGATGGGCGATCGGAGACGACCAACAAGAATCCGACCCCGAGGCGCAGGACGAGAAAGATTTCCAGAACCTTGTGCGGGTGCTGTCTGAATCGGTCATACCCGATTTCTACGACCGCGATGAGCAAGGGATACCGCGCCCTTGGATCAAGCGTGTTCGGAACGCAATGCAGACGTTGATCCCGGTCTACAGCGCAGACCGGATGGTCGCTGAATACGTCGAGAAGTACTATTCGAAGTCATAGCCGCCCGTACTCCTCCTCCAGCTTGATGGTCGTCACCCCCGGCGACGGAATATTGACATTCTGGCTCTCGCTGGATATCTTACAGTGAGGTTAACATTCACACGCTGTATCCGAAGACCCTTACCGCGCTTTATTTTTCAACGCAACGTACGGCCGGGAGTTTTATTTGGTCGAAGTTACCATATCGCGGCTTGTATCCTCACATTCCATCCACAGATTGACCTTGCACACACGACGATGTACCAAAGGAATCATCGGCAATGAGTGACCTTATCGAATCGACTGAGCCTGAAGAAGGGTCAACGCGAAAGCTCGCCGCCATCATGTTCACCGACATCAAGGACTTTTCCAAGAAAATGGGGGAGAACGAGACGGCAGCATTCGAATTACTGAAAATGCATGATGCTCTGATGAGGGTTGTTGCCGCGAGGTTTGGCGGCAAAGTCATCAAGTCTATCGGCGATTCGTTCATGGTAGATTTTTCCAGCGCTGTGAACGCCGTGAAATCTGCAGTCGAGGCTCAAAAGAAATTCTGGGCATACAACCAGGGCAAAACCGAATTCGAAAAGATCGAGATCCGGGTCGGCATCCACCTCGGAGACGTCATCATCCGCGGAGAAGATATCTACGGCGATGGCGTGAACATTGCCTCTCGACTCGAAGCGATTGCAGAGCCAACGCGCATCTGCATTTCCCAGGATGTCTACAATCAGGTCAAGAACAAGCTTGCAATTGAAGTGTTCAGGATGGGGCCGATGGAACTGAAGAACATCTCGGAACCCGTCGAGGTCTACGAAATTCTCATCGACTCAATAACGGAACTTTCCAAGCCCTCCGCAGGTGCGATGCAAGCACTCGCGAGAAAGAAAGTGGAATCTGCTCCTGCCCTAGAAGACGAGGAGGCCAGGGAAGCGACACACATTGAGGAAGCGAAGAAGAGGGCTACAGAGGCACACTACCGCACGGAAGAGCAGAAGAAGAGAATGATCGAAGAGGTCTACACCAGGGCAGAAAAGTATTTTGCCGAAGGGCGTTTCGAAGATGCGGAAAAAGAGCTTAATGAAGTTTATAAAATCGACCCCAATTTCCAGGCGGCGGCCGAGAAGAAGAAAGAGGAAGAAGAATACGAGAGGAAGGCCCAGGTCAACCTCACGAACGCGCGGAATTTCATAGCCCAGGGGGATCTTCAGGCTGCCGAGAAGGAGTTGAATGAGGTCTTTCGTTTTTTTCCTCTCCACTCCGGTGCTCAGCAACTCCTGCTCCAGATCGAAGAAGAACGATACAAGATCGAAGAGGAGGAACGGACAAGACGCACAGCAACCGAGAGGCCGAAAGAACTGTCGGAGGAGGAGAAGAAGATCGAGGAATTGCTGGTTCAGGCCCGCAAACTGCTGGAACAGGAGCATTTTCATGATGCCGCGCTCACCCTTCGCGAACTCTTCGCCCTCAACCCGAACCACACAGCCGCACGCAGACTTGAAGTATCGATAAAGGAAGCAGAACGTGCCAAGGTCGAACTCGAGCGCGTCCGTTCAGAGAAGGAAGCCGAAGCGAAGCGCGCAGAGCAACTCGCCACCCTTCAGCGGAAGCTCGAAGAACAGAAACTAGTAAAACTCCAACCGGGGGAAAAGAAGCGCAAGATCAACTACAAGTTGATCGGTACCATCGTGACAGTTTTTGCACTCGCCGCCGGCTTTTACGAGGTGGCGCCGATCATCCTGAAGTTTCTGTTTCCAAAATCGACGTCTCTGGTGGTCGTAGCGATTCCCGGGAGCGACCAGACACTCGATGAGTTACAGGAGACACTTCCGGTTCTGCTGACGGGAGATTTCGCCAGATGCAACCACGTGACCGTTGTGTTCACAGGCGTTTCCGGCTCGTCTGACTCAAGACCATCTTCGTTAGCTGCTTACGGTTCCGTCTTCAAAGTTCGTCACGTCGTCGGGACGATGGTTGAGCGCACAGACGACAAAATTTCCATCACCGTCAAACTTTGGGACAGTGAATCACAGTCGTCGCTCCTGACGTCGAAGGTCGAAGTAAGCGACATCGCTTCGCTGCCAAAAATCCGGATGGCTATCGTCAAGAAAATATTGGCTGTCCTTCAAATTGATTCGCCCGTTGAACCGATCGCTCAAGCGACAACTAGTCCGGAAACATACGATAGTTACTTGAAGGCAATGCAGAGCATGCAACGCCGGGACAAGTCCTCGCTTGACCATGCCCAGCAACTTCTCCAGCAGGTAGTCGCTGACGATTCATCCTTCAGCCAGGCCTACGCGCTGCTTGCCGAAGTAACGTTGCGCAAGCATAAACTCGACATGATCGACGAGAAGGATCCCTCAGAGTTTATCCAGCACGCACTACAGGCAGACCCCAACAATTCCCTTGCCTACCAAGCCTTGGGCGAATACTACCGGCTCGCGCAACGGTTCGATAAGGCCGGCCCGGCGCTGCAGAAAAGTCTCGAACTCCAACCGGCAAACCCGGAATGCTATCGTGAACTCGCACTTCTTTCTCTCATCGGAGGAGACTACGAAGGCGCCTTGAAGCACGCAACAACGGCATTCGCGCTCGACCCGAAAAATCCGGACTCCCATGTTGTTGCGGGACTGGTCCATAACATGAGGCATGAATTCGCACCGGCAACAACCGAGTATCGTGAGGCTATAGCACTTGGCGCAGACGACTCGTTGCTGACGGTACAATACCTCATGAATGCCTGGCTGGGTCAGGGTCAGAATGAAAGCGCGGTGCAATTCTGCAAAGAGTTGCTACGACAATATCCTGACGATTACAAGATATATTATTGGATTGGTCGGACGTACCAGACCATTCCGAAAATGGACGATGCGAATCAGTACCTGAATCAAGGACTGACAATCACCCGAAAAGTCCTGGAAAAGAACCCGAATGACGCGAACGCAAGTTCGTTCGCGGGATTGTTCTGTACCCGGCTCGGAAAATGGACTGACGCTGACCAATATATGAAACGGGCCCTCGATCTAAGCCCGAACTCGGTCGAATTGTTGTACCGCCAGGCAGGAGTTTATTCAATTCAGAAGAAATTTAAGAATGCCGCGACCGCGCTCAAGGCGGCAATCGCGAAGCGTTATGAATTTTCAGGAATCTTGAACCCAGACCTCGCCTTATTTTCGACCGAACCCGAGTTTCTTCCGATCATCACGCGTCCGATCGAAGCTCCAAACTGAATTGAAATCGACATCGTTCCTGCCTCAGTAGAGTCTCTCGCTGACTTTCCTGTTGTGAATCTAAAATTTGGGAATATTCCCGGTCGTCGATTGATGCACTCGGGCCATAAGTGTACTCCGGTGGACGATCATCCCTCCGTGTTGCCTCAGACTTTTTTTTTACCTAACTTGCCTCCCCTGTTTTTCGAGGATAGGGGCATCCACATTCGCGCATACAGGATCGGACCGGGATGAGAGATCTTTTTGAAGAAATTGACCGACGAGACCACGAGCAGGTTGTCTTTTGCTCCGACAAAAAGGTCGGATTGCACGTGATCGTCGCAATTCACAATACGACACTGGGCCCTGCGCTTGGCGGAACGCGCATGTGGAAGTACGGCAGTGACGAGGAGGCCTTGCGCGATGCCCTCCGGCTCTCCAAGGGGATGACATACAAAGCGGCGATCGCCGGTTTGAACCTGGGCGGAGGAAAAGCGGTCATCATCGGCAACCCTGAACGTGAAAAAACTGAAGCGCTCTTTCGGACATACGGGCGTTTCGTCGAGACGCTCGGCGGACGCTACATTACCGCTGAGGACGTTGGGACGGATGTGCGTGACATGGAGTGGGTCCGTATGGAGACCCGGCACGTCACCGGTATCTCTCGATCGCTCGGAGGTAGCGGCGATCCCTCTCCCGTGACGGGGCTTGGAGTCTACGTCGGCCTCAAGGCAACGGTGCACGAAGTTTATGGGACAGATTCTGTGAAAGGAAGAAAAATTGCCGTGCAGGGAGCGGGGAAAGTGGCCAGCTATCTCTGCGAGCATTTGGCAAAGGAGGGAGCGAAGCTTTTCATTAGCGATATCAATGAAGAGAAAGCCCGTCACAACGCCGCGAGGTTTAAGGCGACGTACGTAAAGCCTGATAAAATCTTCGAAGCGCCTGTGGACATCTTTGCCCCGTGCGCGTTGGGCGGTATACTCAACGACGAAACAATTCCGAAATTGAAATGCAGAATCGTCGCAGGAGGGGCAAACAACCAACTCCTTGATGAAAAAAAACACAGTCAGATGCTCATCGACCGCGGAATTCTCTATGCCCCGGACTACGCCATCAATGCAGGCGGCTTGATCAACGTTGCCAACGAACTCGAAGGCTACAGCGAGAAACGCGCGCTGAATCAGGCCGAGGGAATCTACGATATCCTCATGCAGATTTACAAAATTGCGAAGGACGAGAAGGTTGCAACTTCCGTTGCGGCAAACAAGCTTGCTGAATACCGGATCCAATCCATTGGACACATCAAGCAGATCTACTCGTCCCCAACAAATGGAACGTCCAAACATCCGGAAGCCAGTGCAAAAGCCTCCCAGTAATCGATTGTTATACCTTCTGACCTGATTGCCGCTCCCATGTCTGCGAAACGACGTCTCGTCCGCGAGAAAGCCCTCCAAGCACTGTATGCCTACGAAATCTCGAAAGAGCCGATCGACGATATCATTGAAAACATTGTCTCCGATTTGAAAAAACACAAGGAGTCGTTCGAGTTTGCTAAGCAGCTCATCCTCAAGGTCGTCGAATCGACCAAGGAGCTTGACATCCTCATCAAGCAAAGAGTCGAGCATTGGGAGTTCAATCGCCTGGCCGTCGTCGATAAGATTATTCTCCGAATCGGTATCTGCGAATTCCTGTTTTTCGATGACATCCCACCGAAGGTTTCCATCAACGAAGCTATTGAAATTGCACGGGCGTATAGCACGGAGAAGAGCGACAAGTTTGTGAATGGTGTGCTGGATTCCGTCCTTGACGATCTCAAGGCAACTGGAAAACTGAAGAAGGCGGGGCGCGGTTTGGTGAACTCCTCGCAGTCAAAACAGACGAGACCATGAATTCGGCGGTCCGGCCGGCCACTCGCTGGCAGATATTCTCCTGGACGCTTTTCGATTTCGCGAACACCGGCTTCTACGTCATCATCATCACCCTCGTTTTTCCAATCTACTTCAAGAACGTTATTGCCGGAGGGAGCGAGGCGTATTGGGGCCGGACGATCTCCGCTTCGATGCTTATCACCGCTCTTCTCGGCCCGTTCCTCGGGTCGATCGCCGATGCCACCAACCAAAAAAAAAATCTTCTTGGAATATTTACTGCAGCGTGCGTCGCTGCCACTGCCTGTCTTTACTTCACCGGCCAGGGTACGTTCTGGCTTGCGGTTTCATTGTTGATTCTCGCTAACGTGGGCTTTGAAGGTGGGACGGTATTCTATGATGCGTTTCTTCCCGAAATCTCGACACAAAAAAATTACGGCCGAATCTCCGGCTATGGATTCGCCGTCGGCTACCTGGGATCCTTCGCGACACTGCTGATTATCCTGCCGGTTGTCACTCCATCACCTGGCGTACCGACAGACGTCCGAGTCACATTCTTGATCGCCGCTGCCTTCTTTGCAGTTTTTTCTCTCCCTCTCTTCTTGTTCGTCCCCGAGTCTCACCATCCATTCGCGCAGAAGACGAATTTTGTCCTCGTCGGCTACCACCGTCTTCGGGACACTCTCACTCACCTTGGACAGTACAGCGCCATTAAGCGATTCTTGCTCGCGTACTTTGTCTATAACGACAGCATCCTGACCATCATTTTTTTTTCAGGCATTTTCGCCGAACACATTCTCGGTCTTTCGCTCAACGAGCTCGTGTACTTCTTTCTTATTGTCCAGGGCTCCGCGCTGGTCGGAAGTATCGTTTTCGGGGTGGTGACAAACTCCCTCGGACCCCGCCAGGTTATCGCCATCACATTGTTCATTTGGATCGGCGTTGTCATCGCCGCCTATTTTGTAAACTCCAAAGAGATGTTCTTCTTGCTGGGCATCGCTGCAGGAACAGCTCTCGGTTCTTCGCAGTCGACAAGCAGGACGATGATGGCGCTGTTGACTCCCCCCGAAAAGAAAACCGAGTTCTTCGGATTTTATGATGGCTTCTTCGGAAAGGCCTCCGCAATCCTGGGGCCGCTCGTGTTCGGCGAAGTAGCGTCGCGATTCGGGCAGAGACCCGCTATCCTTACCATTGGAGGCATATTGTCTCTTGGCCTCCTGCTCCTCTTCCGGACGCCCGACGTCCGACCTCTCCTTGAGAGGCCAAAT
>JBGOVN010000025.1:0-9190 GCA_041478155.1 Bacteroidota bacterium
CCTGCTTGGCCCCTACCACATCACGCTCGGCCCAGTCTCCCACCATCAGGGCTTCGCGGGCCTTCACCTTCAGCAGCTCGAGCGTTTTCTTGAACGGGCCCGGATGCGGTTTGTGCTCTTTCGTGTCGTCGAACGTGACGACGGCGTCAAAAAGATGATTCAGGTTAAGATAGGTGAGGCGTAGCCATGCTTCCTTGGTGGGAGCGTCGGAAACGACCGCCAGCTTGATGTGCATTTTTGTCAGCTCCATCAGCGTCATATAAACGTGAGGATAGGGGACAAGCGCGGCTTCACGTGCCCGGCGGTACGCAAACACGCCGGCAGAAAGGATCTTGTGGTCGATTTTTCCGAATTCGTTGTAGAGAATCTCATCGAACACATTCTGGAATTCCATCCCGCGGACTTTGTAGACGTCGTCGATCCGTTTTCGGATCTCCTCCGTCTTAAGGTTGAGCCCGGCGTCACGCATGGCGTGAATGGCGGCGTCAACTGCCTGACGCTTCATCAGCATGAAATCGACGAGCGTATTGTCGAGGTCGAAAACGACGGCCTTGATCATCGCCGGCTCCGGTCTTCCGGCCACGGGAGATGCATTGCCGGAATACGAGGGCTCATCGGTTGTTGAGGTCGGCGAGAAATCGGACAGCGAGTTCGTAGCCTGCAGCGCCGAACCCCGTTATCACACCTTTACAGACCGGTGCGATAACTGAATTGCGCCGGAATTCCTCCCGCGCGTGAACATTGCTCAGATGGACCTCAACGACCGGAATCTTGAGCGCTGATACAGCATCACGCATTGCGTACGAGGTGTGTCCGTACGCCCCGGGGTTCAGAACAATTCCATCTGTTCCTCCCTCTATTCCTTTCTGGATATAATTGACCAGCTCTCCTTCGATACTGGATTGATAGAATTCGAACTTGACCGCGGGGAATTTTTCCTTGAGTCCGTTTTCGATCTCCCAGAGCGACGTCGTGCCGTAAATCTGCGGCTCGCGTTTGCCCAGCAAATTCAGGTTCGGGCCGTTAATGACCAGGATACGCATAGATTCTCGGATAACGACTGTTCGTTCCTCTTACGACTGTTTGACTGAACGGGCTAATTCGTCCTCAATATATTCACGCACCGCAGGTTTCAAATAGATCTCTTCAATGCCGACTTCCGCCAGTCCCTGTGCGAGCACCGACGCCTTCTTGGGCGGGGCGAGTTTCTTGTTGATGACGATGAGACGTTCTTCTTTTAGGACGCAGAAGCCCCCTTCAAAGTCCCCTTTTTCGTATCGAATCGTGATGCCGCTTTTGTCGGCAAGCTCTTCGAGTTCTTTTTGTATTTGTTCGGCGGTCATCGGGTTTTCATCATCATACAAATCTCTGACAAGTTATCCTATTTTCGCAGTAGTTTCAAGTTGAGCATTCTCCCTCAAGCTTCATCTTTCCCTCGACTCCACCAAGCTTCAATCTTGTTACCGCTCCAAATCGTAAACCAGAAGAAGAGCGCCCCCCCCAGGAGGTCGACGACATAGTGATAACGCAGGTAGACGGTGCCGACGAGCAACAGACCGCCGAGCGTCGTAAGCAGCCAGCGGCTTCTCAAATTGTTCCTGAAGCCGAGGTAGAGTACGATCAGCGACAGTTGGGTATGTCCGCTCGGGAAGGCATCGCGTTGGATGAGCTCTCTCGCCAACGCAACATTGCTAGGGATGGATTCTCCGGCGTTAATGATTGCGCGCAGGTTCGTGGTGAGTGCGATGCCGGGGAGTTCCTGATTTAAGAGAGAGAAATCGTGGAGCGTGAATCGTGGGCCGATGGCAGGAAGGAGAAAATATCCGAGGTAGGAGAGATAAAATCCGTACACGACGAGAAAAGCTGCGTGGTCGAACTTCGCAATCGGATACCGGCGGTATACTTCGACTCCCATGACAATGAAGAGGAGATAGTATGAGAAATACGCGATCTGAAGGATTTCGGTGAGGATGGGGTTCGAGTATGAGGCGAGCCACTGGGTTGGATTAACACCGAACATCCAGTGGTCGACCGCGATCAACAGCGCGTCGTAGTCATGAGGATGGATGGGATAGACCATCAGGTAAATCTCTTTGAAAAGGAACATAATGATCGGATAGCAGTACCAGCGATGCAGTCCGATGAGAATCTTCGTCCGCCTCGTTTCTGCCATCCACGCAAGAGCGGCGATCGCTACGATAACAACTGTATTGGCCAGGACCAGGCCGAGCCACTGACCCACTCGAGCGTGGAAGATGACGTTGAGTGCGTCGAGAAACAGAAGGAACGTGATGGTCACGATGTCGACAGACGAGAACAGAGAGCGAAGAGTTTTCAGAATTTTCATTGAGCGGAAAGGCTTGACGGTTCTGGAACTCAGAGCCATTGAAGAAGCATGGTAGCGATGCCGAGGAAAATAGAGATGCCGACAACATCCTGGAATGCGGTCTCGAATGGACCAGCGGTAATGGCGGGGTCGTACCCGAGGCTGTAGGAAACCATCGGAATGGCGGTACCGACAAACCCGGAGATGTTGACCGAGATGAACATCGACGTTCCTACGACAAAACCGAACAGCCATCTCCCGTGCCAATATGCTCCGATGAAACCGAGGACGGTCGCGCAGACGGCTCCTATGATCACCGTCGTCTGAAGTTGCCGGCTGATCGGAATCCACCACCTGGTCAGGTCGACATGCCCGGTTGCGATGCCGCGCACGATGATCGCGGCGGACTGGAGACCCGTGTTTCCCGAGATTGCCGAGATGATCGGCATGAACGAAGCGAGCAAGATCACCTGCGAGAGAGTCTGGTCGAACCTGTGAATGACGACGCCGGCGAGTAACTCGATGAAGAGCGTGATCAAGACCCATGGCAGCCTCATGAAGGCGATGTTGACGGGCGACCGGCGTTCGAGCTCGATGGATTCGGAGCCGACCAATTTCGCGACGTCCTCCTGGTGCTCTGCCTCGATAATATCGACGACGTCATCGACCGTTATGCGGCCCAGCAGTTTTCCGGCTGTATCCGTAACTGGCAGCGAAACAACACCGTATTTCTTGAATATGCGCGCGACGTCCTCCTGGTCCACATCGGTCGTAACGCTGATTGGTTCGCGATGCATGATTTTATGCACGCGCCGGTTGGGAGCGTGGAGAAGGAGGTCTTGTATCGGGACATCGCCGACCAGGCCGCCGTTGTCGTCGACGACGTAGACGCTGTAGATGTTCGTATGGTCTTTGGCAAATTGGCGGACCTCCCTAATCGCTTTTTTCAACGTGTCCTTGGCGTTCACTACGGCAATTTCCTTCGCCATAATGCCGCCTGCAGAATTCTCTTTATAGCGGAGGAGTTCTTCGACCTGGGAAGATTCCTTTACATCGAGTGTCTCAAGCACTCCCTCCGCCTTCTCATCCGTAAGCTCGCCCACAATGTCAGCGGCATCATCGGAGGCCATTTCATCAACGATTTCCGTCAGCCTCGCCTGCGGAAGAATTCGGAGGAGATGCTCCCGATGGATCTCGTCGAGGTCGAGAATGGTCTGACTGGCAACTTCGCTTGGCAGGATGCCGAACACGTACTCTGCATCCTCCACGTCGAGACGATTAAGAATATTCGAGAGGTCCGCGGAAGAAAGATCCTGGATAATGTTGAGGAGGGGATAGTCCGACTTCGAACGGACGAGATCCTCGATATCCCTCATCAGTTCATCGTCGATTTCGATGACTTCTCTCGGCAGGGAAGGCGATTCGCCGCTCTTGTTTTCTTCGTCAATCATATCGTGGCAAACTTTGGAATACTCTGGCTTACGTTGGAAGAATCACGAAGGTGGAATCGTGGATGAAGCGAGAAGGTCAATATCCATAGGCAGAAAACCGGCGCTCGACGTCAATATTTCAATGTTATGGTCTCCCTGTACCGCTCGAGGGCTTTTGTTAATGCCACAAAATCGTCGACGGTGAGTTGTTCCGGCCGTTTGAGGATGCCCACCGGAAGGTCTTGAAGCTGGCTGTCGGTAAACCCCATCGATCGCAGTCCGTTCCGCAGCGTCTTCCGCCTCTTGCCGAAAGTACAACGAAGGATATTCTGAAATAACCGCCGGTCGCAGTCGGGTAAGCTCGGTTTGAAGTGGAACGCGACAACAGCGGAGTCGACCGTGGGTCGTGGATAAAATGAATTGCGCGACACGCGGAACAGTAACTCGGCCGAGGTGTAGAATTGTGTTGAGACGGTGAGGATGCCGTAGTCTTTCGTTTTCGGAAGGGCGGTAAGTCTTTTCGCGACTTCAAGCTGCACCATGAGGAGGGCGTCGTGAATGGACTCGTGCTGGTCAAACATCCAGAACAAAATCTGGCTTGTGATGTAATAGGGAATGTTGCCGACGATTCGCAGTTGCTTACGGTATTTTTTAGCCAGGACCGCAAGCTCTGTATCAAGTACATCCTGGTGGAGGATTTCGAGCGATGGACCAAATTGTTCATTGAGAGCGGCCACCGCGCTTGCATCGATTTCGATCCCGACCATCGAAGCGGACCTGCCCACGAGTTGTCGTGTCAGTATGCCACTCCCGGGACCAATTTCGACAAGTGCGTCGTCGGCATGGACTGCCAGACGATCGAGAATCTTTCGAACGACGTTTTCATCATGCAGGAAATGTTGACCGAGCGATTTCTTGGGGGCGAGCATTGACAAAGTTGCGGCGAAAAGATTCTGAAATAATATAAGGAACGTGGTGGGGAATATCAACGAACAAGGGAGGAAAAGGGAGAAATTCCCTACCTTGCATCTCGGACGATTTTCAGCTACTTTGACATTGACCGCACTCGTATGGCAAAATCCAAATCTGAAAAACCGTTCGCCTCGATCATCATCCCTCTCTATAATGAAGAAGACTCGCTTCGCGAGCTCTTTGACAAAATTCGCGTGGTCATGGTCCGGATGAAGAAAACGTTTGAGGTCATCTTCGTCGACGACGGAAGCACCGACCGCTCGTTCCAGGTTCTCACCGATATTCACACCCGCAATCCGCAGGCCAAAGTCATCCGTTTTCGCAGGAATTTCGGTAAATCTGCTGCCCTCTCCGTGGGTTTCAGAGAGGCCAGAGGCAAATATGTTGTCACGATGGATGCGGACCTGCAGGATGACCCTGAAGAAATTCCGGGTCTGCTCGAGACTCTGGGGGACTCCTATGATCTTGTTTCGGGATGGAAGAGGAAGCGGTTCGACCCCCTGACCAAGACAGTGCCATCGCTCTTCTTTAACTATGTCACCGCAAAGCTGACAGGGATCCCAATTCACGATTTTAACTGCGGCCTCAAGGCCTACCGGCTTGAGGTAGTCAAAGAACTGAACGTCCACGGAGAGCTCCATCGCTACATACCTGCCCTTGCACACTGGGCGGGATACCGCGTAACCGAGAAGCCGGTCCAGCATCATCCGCGGAAGTACGGGCATACAAAGTTCGGCATGAGCCGTTTTTTCAAGGGATTTCTCGATCTGCTGACCGTCTTGTTTACCACGCGGTATATCCGCCGGCCGCTTCATTTGTTCGGGGTGTGGGGATTGGTCTCGTTCATGATCGGCATCGTCGTCGATGCCTACTTGTCATTTCAATGGGTGACGGGAAAAACATCGCTCAGTAATCGTCCCCTCTTCCTGGTCGGATTCCTCTTCATCATTATCGGGATTCAGTTCGTGTCGATCGGCCTTCTCGGCGAGATGATAAGCCGGCAGGAAAGCGATGAGCAGGTCTATTCCATACGCGAAGTGCTGAAGTAAATGGCGCAGAAGGCAAAGCATCAAAACCCGGCCCCGCCTCCCGCTGTCGCTCCTCTGTTTCCCTCCTTAACACGACATTCCGCAATCGGCAGCATCATCGCAGCCCTCTACGGTCTCCTCATGCTGGCCGTGGGGTTGAAGTACCACGTCGTCGGAGACTACGGAGTCGAAACGGATTTTTTCTGGTCCTACGTTCCGCAGGCGCGCGACATCCTGGTCGGCAAATTTATCATAGAGGATTTTCGGGGTCCGGGCTATCCTGTCGTCCTCGCTTTCGGGGGAATGCTAAGCCGGAACTTTTTCATGGACGGAATCATCCTTTCGACGTGTTCCGCTGCACTCGCTCTTTTTTTTTCGTTTGAGACGCTCAAGCGTCTTTTCTCACCCGACCTTGCGTTTGTTGCGACTCTCCTCGTTGCTGTTAACGCAACGTTCGTACAATATACGTACAGTGCGGGGACCGATATGCTGTTCTGCGCGTTCGTCCTTGGCTTTGTCTTTTTTCTCCTCCGCGATGAAACAAGGCGATGGGGAAACATCGCCGCCGCCGCACTCTGCGCCGCTCTCGCATACCTGACACGCTACAACGGAATTTATGTCCTTCTTGCGGTACCGGTTGTCGTAGGTTTCGTCAACCCGTTCAAGCTCGAACGCAAGGAGCGTGCAAAAACCGTGATCGTGTTCGTTGCTGCATTTTTCGTTTGTATTGCCCCGTGGGGTTTCTATTGTCTCAAAGAACGCGGAAGTTTCTTCTACAATCGGAACTACCTCAATATCGCCTACGAGATGTTTGCGAAGGGTCGGATCGGATGGGATCAGTACTGGTCGGTTGAATCGACAAAATTTCATTCTCTCGGACAGGTCATTTTCTCTGATGCCGGCCTCTTCATAAGCACCGTTTCCAAAAATGTTGTTGAACACCTCTTCAACGACCTGACGCTGCTGCTCGGCTGGCTCGTCGGACTCTTCGCTGTCATCGGCGTGGTCCTCTTCGTGCGGGAAGGGGTCACTCGACGTCAGGTCTCCTTCATCCTCGTCGAGGCTTCCTTCTTTGCGGTCTTACTCCTCGTGTTCTACGGAGAGCGATTTTCGCTGGCGCTGCTTCCGCTCTACTGTGTCGTCGCAGCCAGAACTTGTTCCTGGCGAAAACTTTCATCCGTAACGCTCTTCGGCGGCGTTCGCGGGGGAACACTTGCCGCATTGCTGCTTCTCGGTGTCTCTGTCGTGAACGCATACCAGTACAACAGAGCCACTATCGATTCCGGTCCGAGAGAGGTTCCTGTCATAGCAGACTGGTTTTTGAAACATTCCGGACCGGTCAACCCCGAAACTATTGTGCTGACGCGGAAGCCCCACATTGCATACTACCTTGGGATGACCATGACGATGTTTCCGCTCGTGAGCACGCTCGACGAATTGCATGCGGGGGCGGTGAACGTCAAAGCATCGTATCTTTTTTTTAGCTCGATCGAAGCCGGAATGCGTCCACAATTTGAGCAGCTGTTAGACCCGCGGAACGCGCCCGCATGGCTCACACCTGTTGCTTATACAGTCGCTCCGCCGGCCGTACTCTATAAAATAAATTAAGATTCTTACCCGTCCAGTTGCCGAATGAAAATCGCTCTTGTCGGTCCAGCATATCCTCTGCGGGGAGGAAACGCCCTGTTCGTGGCTCACCTCTACGACGCACTTGCCGGACGGCACCAGGTCAACGTCATCTCGTTCTCGAGACTCTATCCCGAACTTCTTTTTCCCGGCGTTCGGCAGAACGACATCAGCGGGTTCGCTATGAAGCAACACCCTTCCGAAGCTCTGATCGATTCCGTCAACCCGTTCACGTGGATGAAAGCCGCGCGACGGATCGTCCAGTTGAATCCGGACATTCTTGTTTTCACATGGTGGAATCCGTTCTTCGGCCTCCTCGTGAAGACAATTGCTTCAGCGTTCAAGCGTGCGACAGGGCGGCCGGTGGTGATCGTTGCCGAGAATGTGGTGTCCCACGAAGGGCGTTGGATCGATTTGTTTCTCACGAAGATGGCATTGAGACAGGCGGACAGGTTCATCGTTCTCTCGCAGGTTGTGGAGAACCAGATCAAAAAACTCTTCAACAAAACAAAAGTATTTAGGTCGTCGCTGCCCGTGTACGATTGCTATCAGATAGAGGACGCATTGACCAGCGAGAAAGCGAAGGAACAGCTGGGCGTCGAGGGGAAAAATGTCATCCTCTTTTTTGGGTATATCCGGGCTTACAAGGGTCTGATGAATTTGATAGAAGCCTTCCCCGCTGTCTGCAGAGAAGTACCGAAGGCGCATCTGCTCATCGTCGGAGAGTTTTACGACGATCCGAAGCCGTATCACGAGGCGATGAAAAATCTTTCGATCGAATCATCCGTAACGCTCGTTGCGGAATACGTTGCAAATGAAAAGGTGCATCTCTATTTTACTGCTGCGGACGTCGTCGTACTGCCGTACAACGAGGCGACGCAAAGCGGAATCCTCAGCATCGCCTATGGGTTCGCAAAGCCGGTTATTGCGACCGACGTGGGAGGTCTTGCGGAATTGGTCGAGGATGGTAAGACGGGATATATCGTTCCCCCGCACGATGGAAGAAAACTCTCGGACGCGATTGTTCGATACTTCAAAGAAGGAAACGAAAAGGATTTTTCAAGAAACATTGAAGTGAAACGGGAGAAAAATAATTTCAAACAAATTCGCGATGTGTTCGAAACGATGCAAGCCGACCTTGCGGCAACTCCATAGGCGTGTGCAGATAACTATCGAAGCGAAACGATGATTCTCAGGACTGATTGCAAACATTTTCACGGCGACCGCCCCTGTGCTTTTAACAAGTCGGAAGGGGTGATGTGCGATGATTGCCCTCATTATGAACAAACAGGGACACGGATTCTGATCATCAAGCTCGATGCCGTCGGTGATGTCTTACGCACAACATGCATTTTGCACGGATTGAAAGAGCGCTACCCGAGGAGTGAAATCGTTTGGATTACGCGAACCTCCGCGCTGGATATCTTCAAGAACAATTCGCTGGTGGACCGTGTCCTTGCATATGAATCGACGGAGGCAGTCCTGCACTGTGCCGTGGAAGAATTCGACGTCGTGATCAATCTCGATGCGTCACCGGACAGTGCCGTCCTCGCCTCGCACGTGAAAGGAAGGGATAAGCTTGGATTTGGCCTGGACCCGAGGGGAAACGTTCATCCGTTCAACCCTGAGGCGGTCGGTTGGCTCGAGATGGGAGCGTTCGACCAGTTGAAGAAAAAAAATACCAGGTCCTACCAGGACCTCATGCTCGACATCTGCAGATTGAAGACGCACAAGAAAGATATCATCTTGAATCTCTCTGCAGACGAGATGAACGATGCGGCGGAGTTTGCACGCCGCCATCGGCTGCC
>JBGOVN010000289.1:0-2943 GCA_041478155.1 Bacteroidota bacterium
GGAGTACCCATTCGCTTTAAGTTACTTTACCGGAAGCAAGGAACACAACGTCGAGGTGAGGTCGCTCGCCCGGAAATCCGGATGGAGTTTGAATGAATACTCTTTCTCAAAGATTGACGACGCTAAGAAGGGGAAGGCTAAAAAACCACTTCCACAGTGTGCCGATGAGGCTGACATCTACAAAGCATTGGGGCTGGCATACGTTCCGCCGGAGCTTCGGGAGAATATGGGGGAGATCGAAGCAGCGCGAAAAGGAGCGATTCCGAAACTGATTGAAGAGAAGGACTTGCGGGGGACCTTTCATTGTCATACCACATACAGCGACGGTGCAAATTCGCTCATCGAGATGGCAAACGGCGCGAGGGCGCTCGGATGGGAATACTGGGGAGTTGCCGACCATAGCAAGATCGCTGCCTATGCCGGCGGCCTCTCTCCCGAAAAAGTGAAGGAACAGCATCGTGCAGTCGACAAACTGAACGCGGGATTCAAGAATTTTCGCATCTTTAAAGGAACGGAATGCGATATACTCACCGATGGCGCTCTCGATTTTTCCGACAAGGTGTTATCGAGCTTTGAGTATGTCGTCGTCTCCATTCACTCGAAGTTTAAAATGACTGAGTCCGAGGCGACGAAACGGATTATCAAAGCGCTAAAAAACAAGTACTCCACCATTCTCGGCCATCCAACCGGGCGCCTCCTGTTGGCGCGAGAGGGCTATCCGGTGAACATGGTCGAAGTGATTAATGCGGCATCGGACTACGGAAAAGCGATCGAGATCAATTCCCATCCCGTGAGGCTCGACCTTGATTGGAGACTGGTGAAATACGCCAAAGAAAAGAAAGTTCCTCTATTCATCAATCCCGATGCCCACAATGTTGATGGCCTGCGCGATGTTCAGTACGGCATCGGCATAGCCCGCAAAGGATGGCTGCAGGCGCGGGACGTCGCCAACACATGGACGACGAAGGAAATTGAAAAATATTTTCAATCATTACGGAAGTAATCTATGAGTATCTACAAAGCTCTGAATATTGACAGGCCACTTATGTGCTACTCCGCTCTCCATCAGGTTCGAGAGGGGACCGCGGTCAAGGATTATGCAGAGACAATGGCGAATTTCCATCAGCTCCTCCAGGAGGAATCCGCAAAGGTCACCGCAATCTGGAATGACTACATCAAGAACACGGTCGCGGGCGCGGTTCAGACTTCCCGGGGTAGCCTCTCACAGTTTCTCACAACTCCGATTCAATCTGACGTCAACGACATCCAGCGGATACTCGAAGACCAGGCCACACATATGAGCCATCAAATGGTCGGCGAGGTCCGATTTGGAATCATTGCTGCTTCAGAAGGGAAGATCGTGTGGCATTCGACTACCGTGACGCCGCTAAAGAAATTGCTTGCGTCTGGAAAACGTTATCTGCAGGATCTTCAATTCAACGTAAGAAAGGGAGGGACTGAGATTTTCGAATCGAACTTCTTCATCGAGGGGGGTGTAAATTTTGACCTTCTCGAGCATATCGTCCGAGACCGCATTGGGATCTATACGCCTGTCCACGGAAAACACATTAAAGAGTTCGACTCTTACACGTACGCCGCGCATAACAGCGTGTATCAACACGGTGACCTCTCCCCGATCAGCGCGCAGTACGAAGCAGAATTGTTTTTTTCAAAGGGAGAAACCAAGTATGCCCCATTCCGGAGCGATTTGGTAGAGTTTTTACAGGAAGTGCATTTAGCTATGGAGTTTGAGCATGTTTCACTCTGGCAGCGTAAGCTGGGACTCGGCTCGGGCAAGGAATTCGTCCTGAGAATTCGATCGGATAGTCCCTCATCATTCAAGCCGTTGGTCGAGAAGATAGCTTCCGAGGCGACTCGAAGCCCATCCATAGAAGCTCTCCAAGGCGGGCATTTGTTGCTGAAGGAGCTTGTCCAAGCACTTGCGAGCACACATGAAGCGTGAGTCGCCGCTACAGAAGCAGAGGCGCACGAGCCAAATTATCGCAGGACTCCGTAAAAAGTATCCTTCACCGACGACGGCACTGGCCTTCGTAAATCCCTTAGAACTGCTGGTCGCAACGATTCTTTCTGCTCAGTGTACCGACGTTCGAGTGAATCTGGTAACTCCAGAGCTATTCCGGAAATATTCTTCAGTCAAAGCATTTGCAAATGCTGTACAAGAGGAACTCGAACAGGATATCAGATCGACAGGTTTTTTTCGGAACAAGGCTAAGAGCATTATCGGGTGTTGTTCAATGGTTCTGGAGCGTCACGGCGGCGTTGTACCACAAACTATGGAGGAGTTGATACTGCTCCCCGGAGTCGGAAGGAAAACCGCAAACTGCGTTTTGGGAGCGTGTTTCGGCATTAACGCAGGAGTTGTCGTCGATACGCATGTCGGGAGGTTATCCGAACGTCTTGGCTTGAGCAACAAGAAAACGGCAGAGAAGATCGAGCAGGACCTTATGACGCTGGTTCCTCAGAAGGATTGGTACCGATTCAGCAATCTGCTTATCCTTCACGGAAGAAAAGTCTGTATTGCACGGAAGCCGAATTGTCCCGATTGCTCGATTCGAAAAAACTGTCCCTCAGCCGACAAGTTTGTCCGACAGTTCTGGAAGTGATGCTCGAGTTGTTGGTCAGCGGGTTCGCACTGCAGCGGCATTCCGGATTCACTCAGGTCGCTGTTTGATTCGATTCAAATCCTCCAGGAGCCGATGAATGCAGTCGTGACAGAAGAAGAGGACTCTGTGGTCGCCGATCTCTCGTTCGACCAGACTATCCTTCTTGAATTGTGTGCGGCAAATCGCACACACTTCCGTTTGCAGTTCTTCCTCGCTTGGCGGCCGGCGGATGACGATTCCAAATCCGTACGCAACGAGACCGATTAAAAGTAGTATGAAGCCAGCTGCGAGGTAAGTAAACATAGAAGTTAAATATACC
>JBGOVN010000296.1:0-2822 GCA_041478155.1 Bacteroidota bacterium
CTGGACATTGCGGAAGCCGCCGACTCCACGGTCGTAGTGCTCGTGCCCGAGTCCGGCGACGGTATTCAAGCGATGAAAGCAGGCCTGATGGAGATTGCGGATTTGTTTGTCCTCAACAAATCCGACCGGCCGGGAGCCGAACAGGCGGTGATGTCCATCAAAATGATTCTGGGATTTCGTTCGCACGATGAACAAAGCTGGATGGTGGACGTTCTCAAGACACAGGCAAACGAAGGAAAAGGGATTGAAGAAGTGGCTGAATTGATTCGGCTGCACAGGAGTTTTCTCGAGACGAACGGCGGGTTGGTGCGTCGGCGGAGAGTACGAATCAAGAACCGAATTCAGGAGATTGTAGACTCGCAGCTCCACATCGATTTCTGGAATACGGAACGCTCGAAGGAATTGGAGGGCGAGGTCGACCGCGTTTTGTCTCGTGAGTCGAATCCCTACGGCGTGGCGAAGAAACTGATTCTCAACTTCAGAGAGGGATAACATCAAGTATGTCCGACATTGATACGAGCACGATAGGAATGGATTTTCAACCGACCGAGGATATGAAGATGATGCGTCAGTCGGCACGGGAGTTCGCGGAGAATGAAATAAAGCCGACGGTGATGAAATACGACGAAGCGCAACTCTTCCCCACGGACATCGTGAGTAAGATGGCTGAGCTCGGGCTGTTTGGAGCTGTCGTTCCCACGGAATTGAACGGAGCCGGCCTCTCTGCGCTCGAATTCGTGGTTATCATGGAAGAGATTGCGCGTGTGGACCCGTCTGTTGGGCTCACGCTCGCGGCGCATAGCGGTCTGTGCCTGCAGCATCTCCTTCTTTTTGCGGATGAACGCCAGGCGAAGCAGTACATCCCGGACCTTGCGGCCGGGAAGAAACTCGGTTCGTGGTGCTTGACAGAATCCGGCTCGGGCAGCGACGCAGGCGGGATGACAACAACTGCAACACTGCGCGGCGATCACTACGTCCTCAACGGGTCGAAGACATTCATTACGAACGGTTCCTATGCGATGACGTTTGTCGTCCTGGCAAACACCGACACCTCGAAGGGGAAGAGTGGGATCTCCGCATTCGTCGTCGAGAAGGCATTCGGCGGGATCAGTGTCGGCAAAAAGGAAAACAAACTCGGAATGCGGGCGAGTGACACGGTTCAGTTGATATTCGACAATGTGAAAATCCCAAGAGTAAATCTCCTCGGGAAGGAGGGGGATGGATTTCGACAGGCACTTACGGTTCTCGACAGCGGTCGAATCGGTATTGCAGCCCTCTCAGTCGGACTTGCGCAGGGCGCGCTCGACGCGGCACTGAAATACGCGAAGCAGCGCCGTCAGTTCGGGAAAACTCTTGCAGAGTTTCA
Organism: Bacteroidota bacterium; assembly: GCA_041478155.1. GTDB lineage: Bacteria > Bacteroidota > Ignavibacteria > UBA10030 > UBA10030 > JBGOVN01. Next base: position 1,367 of record JBGOVN010000296.1, read on the forward strand.
GGCGATTCAGTTTTCTCTTGCGGACATGGCGACAGAGATCCAGGCCGCAAGACTCCTGACGTATCGCGCAGCTTCTGCAAAAGCGAAGGGGGAAGCGATCACACTCATCGCAGCCCAGGCAAAGTACTTCGCCTCAGAGGTTGCCCAGCGGGTGGCGACCGCTGCCGTCCAGATTCACGGCGGATATGGTTTCACGAAGGATTTTCCGGTGGAAAAATTTTACCGCGATGCAAAACTGCTGACGATCGGCGAAGGAACTTCCGAAGTTCAGAAGATGGTTATTGCAAAACTTCTCATCGGCTGAAGCAAACTCCTTCCTCCCATGACAAGAAATACCCTCAACACTCTCGTCGGCCTTCTCTTCATCATCTCCGGCGCCGTCGGACTCGTCTACCAGATTGTCTGGTTTAAGTATCTGTCGCTCTTTCTCGGAAACACGACGTACGCTCAGAGCATTGTACTTGCAACATTCATGGGAGGGCTCGCTCTTGGGGCGGCGCGATGGGGAAGAAAAGCAGACCAGTCGGCCAACCACCTCTCCCTCTATGCCATGCTCGAACTCGGGATCGGTGTGTATTGCTTCCTGTATCCTCTCATCCTTCGAATCCTGAAATCTCTCTTCGTCCAGATCGTCGTCGGTTCTCACATCTCCAGTGACGCGACGACTGTCCTCATCCTCAAGCTTGTTGTTTGCATTATCACACTTCTTCCACCCACAATCCTCATGGGCGGCACGCTTCCCGTTCTCGTCCGTTTTATCTCTCTCCGCCTCGAAGATTCAGGGAAAAATGTTGCAACGCTCTATTTTCTCAATAGTTTCGGAGCAGTCGTCGGCTCACTCCTCGCGGGATTTATCCTGATCCGTGTCCTCGGGTTGAGCGGTACGATCTACGGTGCTGCAAGCGTCAACCTCATTGTCGCGTTATCAGCGTATCTCCTGAGCCGGCGGTCAAGCACGAGGAAACGCTCTACTTTGAATGCCGGTGACTCCGACGAAGTCGAGTTCTCAAGCCGTTCGGTCCTGATCGCTACCCTCGTTGCTGCGGTCTCCGGATTCGCAGCGATGATTTATGAGTTGTCATGGGTGAGATTGCTGATTCCGGTCCTCGGGTCCTCAACGTACTCCTTCTCCCTGATGCTTGTGGCGTTTATTTCCGGCATTACGATCGGCAGCATCATCGTATCCGCCCTTCTTCTGCGGGTCAAAAATCTTTTTATTCTCCTGGGCATGTGCCAGCTCGCGGTCGCACTTTCCATGTTGCTCACGTTACCGTTGTATGCAAGAATTCCCTACTACTTCTGGAATCTGGCGTCCATCCTCTCAAGGTCTGAGACGACATACCCACTTTTTCTCGCTCTCGAGCTCGCGTTTGCATTCGCACTCATGGTCGTTCCCACCATCTTTCTCGGGATGTCATTGCCGGTTGCGACGAGGATTGCATCGAGGAGGTTCGAC
>JBGOVN010000245.1:0-3321 GCA_041478155.1 Bacteroidota bacterium
CTTTGTCTGCGGCCTCGCGAATCAGTTCTTTGATCTGGTCGCCGGAGAGGGTGGTGGGCGGTACCGGCTCCTGCGCCTCAGAAGTGTTGGCAGGGACCGTGGGAATGGCAGTGGGCTGGGGAGTCTCCTGGCTGAAGGCGAAACTCCCCAGAAATGTCCTCAACGCTCTTGCTGTGTGGAACGGCATCCGCGCCTACGGTATCACCTACATCCCCGCGCCGTGGAAATCGACAGACGGTGAAATCCTGGATATGATCCTGTACCCTCGCGAGACCCTTGCATCGCATACTGGGAATTGCAGCGCTTCCTCGGTCCTCCTTGCATCATGCTTCGAGAATATCGGTATCCACACGATTCTGATCGGGACGGAGGACCACATTTTTCCCATGTTCGACACCGAGCTTGAGCCGAAGAACGGTTACATGATGAGCATGAACGAAAAAGATTACGTCATCTACGACAATTCAGTGTGGATACCGATTGAGGCAACAATGATCAACGAACCGTTCGTCAGAGCGTGGCGGACGGCGGCTGATGAATATTACAAGATTTTGGGAAGCAAGGGAAAACTTGAGTTGATTGACGTGCGAAAAGCAAAACAGTCCTTCCCGGCCATGAACATCTCTGCCCCGGGGAAAATGAGTATCCCGCCGCCATCCGACAAGATCCTTGCTCTTGCGGTTGCAGACTTGAAGGATTTCGAAGCAGCGCAGGGGGCACAGCTTGCAAAGATTGAAGAGACTGCGAGGACGTCGACGGACCCGCAATCAAAGAACAAAGCCGCTATCGCGTTTGCGAAAGCAGGCAACTATGACGGCGGCGTTCAGGCGTTAGCGGGGGTGAGCACACCGGAGGCCGAAAACACACTCGGAAACATCTATCTCCTGAAGAATGAGCTGCCGACGGCACAGGAGCATTTTCAGAAGAGCCTCTCATTGAATAATAACGACGGCGGCGTCTATCTCAATTTCGGCCTTGCGCGCTATCTCTCGGGGTCGAAGGATGATGCGATGGAAGCATTCCAGGTAGCCGTTACGAAGTTCGACTCAAAAGAGAAGGCATTTGAAGTTCTCGGATTGGCAAAGATCAACGAGGCTCTGGGAACCCGCCGCGGTGCGGCGCAGTCGGAACAAAAGATTTCCAAGGGAGACCTTTTTGACTTACTGAACCAATCACTTCAGAACCTCCCCGACAAACAGAAGTCGACGGCACAAGCCACGAAGGTTCGGGAGAAGTATAAGAACGAGCAGAACAGATTCGTGTTCGGCGGGCGCAGAGGAGCTGACCCGACTCAAATCGCGAGTGTGAAGGAGTTCTTGTACTGGAAAGAATGACCGTCCCAAAGCAACAGGATTATTCAAACCCTTGCCAATTCCGGCAGGGGTTTTTTTTTGACCCGACGACTCCTGATTGTTTATCGGGTCAATATTGCCTACTTTGGGTAATAATTCTCCTCGCAACCAGACTCTCACAAATCCATGCCTCAGCCTCTTGTCGCAATAGTTGGAAGGCCCAATGTCGGAAAATCGACCTTATTTAACCGCATTCTGGGCTTTCGCGAGGCAATCGTCCACAACACCCCGGGTGTAACGCGTGATAGAAAATATGGCGACGCAGAATGGGCGGGAAGACAATTCACGGTCATCGATACCGGCGGATTTGTCCCGCATTCCGTAGAGATTTTCGAAACGGCCATTCGAGAACAGGCCGGCATGGCGATTGAAGAAGCTGATTCAATCATCTTCGTCGTCGACGCAGTTGAAGGAGTTACGCCGTTGGACCGGGAAATTGCCGAAGTGTTAAGAAAATCCGACAAGCCTATTCATCTCATTGTGAACAAGATCGACTCCTCGAAGCAGGAATTCCTGGCGGCCGATTTTTACGAGCTGGGTCTTGGCGATCCGATCGGCCTCGCAGCTCTTGGAGGGCGTCAGATAGGGGATTTTCTCGATGTACTCACATCTGATTTCAAAAAGAACGGAGGCCGGCAAAAGAAGCAGCTCAGGCTCCGTCTGGCAGTGATCGGGAAACCAAACGTTGGTAAATCCTCGTTTGTGAACGCCCTCCTCGGACGACAACGACACGTAGTTACTGAAATTCCCGGGACCACCCGAGATCCGGTCGATTCCATTTTCTTCTACAAGGACGAAGAAATCATCCTCATCGACACGGCTGGTTTACGCAAGAAAAGTCATGTTCAGGAGAATGTGGAGTTCTATAGCACGCTGCGGACGCTCAAAAGCGTCGAACGAAGCGATGTCGCCGTCATCGTTGTTGACGCTCATCAAGGCGTAGACAAGCAGGATTTACAAATTATTGAGTCGACCCTGGAACGTCATCGTCCTGCGCTCATCGCTGTGAACAAATGGGACCTGGTCGAAAAGGAAACGAATACTGCCCGCGATTACGAGCTCGCCATTCAACATAAGTTGGGAATCTACGATTTTCTACCCGTGGTCTTCATTTCGGCCCTCACCAAACAAAGAGTTCAGAAGGTCATTGACGTCGCAAAGGAAGTCCACGCCGAGCAATCGCGCAGGATCACGACGAGCGTTCTTAACAAGAAGATCATTCCTGAGATCGAGCGGTATCCCCCCAAGTCTTCAAGTCCCAAGGAAATCAAGATCAAGTATGCATCGCAACTAAAGACCTCTCCTCCGATGTTTTGTTTCTTTTGTAACGAGCCGAAGCTCGTGCAGGAAGCGTACCGCAGGTTTCTGGATAATAAGCTTCGGGATCTATTTGGATTTCGAGGTGTTCCCTTCACGATCGTGTTCAAGAAAAAATGAAACCGCGCATCGTTGTCGTCGGAGGGCTTGCTGCGGGCCCCAGCGCCGCGAGCAAAGCAAAACGGATCAACCCAAACGCGGAAGTCACTCTTCTCGAACAAGGGGAGTTCATCTCCTACGGAATCTGCGAACTTCCCTATTTTATCGGAAATGTCGTCACAGAATCCGCCAACCTCGTCTCATATACTCCCCAGCGGCTCGAACAAATCAAAGGTGTGAGCGTCAGGATCCTGCACAGGGCCGAAGAAGTCGTTCCGGTGAAGAAGACCCTCGTCGTTCGTGATTTATCGAAGGATAAGATTCTGGAATTCCGATACGATAAATTGATCCTGGCTACGGGTTCTCGAACAAGAAGACTTGGGATGAAGGGGGAAGAATCACGAAATGTGTTTTGCGTCAAATCCCTGGAGGAGGGATACGCGATCAAGAAGTATATCGAAGAAGAGAAACCTCGCCGTGCAGTGGTGATTGGTGGCGGGTACATTGGAATGGAAATGTGTGAAGCCCTCCAATCTACGGGCATTCAGACAAC
>JBGOVN010000195.1:0-3880 GCA_041478155.1 Bacteroidota bacterium
GCGACGCCATCGTAGTGTTTGATGAAGCATACTGGGGGTTTGGCACCCAGCCGGCCGACCATATCATTCCGCTCATTCACCGGTATCCTAATCTCATTGTTCTCAGGACGTTCTCGAAGTACTTCGCACTCGCCGGCGCGCGCATAGCTTTTGCGATCGTCGGCGAGGATGCCGAACGTCTCTCGAGATTTTCGTCGCGGTACCTCGGCTATAATAAAGTAGCCGAGCGTCTGGCTCTCGCCGCATTGGATGCGCAGAGCTATTACAGCGGAATCACGGGCGCCATTCGCGCAGACCGCATGAGACTCGTAGAATTGTTTTCCCTTTACCCTGGATGTCGTTGCTACGCATCCGACGCAAATTTTGTTCTGGTGAGAGTACCGCCGGATCACAAGGAAACACTGCGGGAGCATCTCGAGCGCAAGCACATTGCGGTAAAATTCTTTTCCGAGGATGCCTTCCGAGATTGCATCCGTATCACGATAGGGACGACGGAACAAAACAGGCGGCTGATGAGGGCGATTGACGAGGTTCTTCGTACGGAGTCGAAGCCCGGAGTGCGCGCGTGAAATGCGTGATCCTTGCGGCCGGAGCCTCAACCCGCCTGCGTCCCCTGACTGACGAGCTGCCCAAATGTCTTTTGCCCGTAGGCAGTAAAACGATTCTTGAACGAACTATCGAAAACGTTTTGTCTGCCGGCATTCCACGGATTGGAATTGTTGTAGGATTCAAGGCCGCCGTCGTCCGGTCATTTGTGAAACACCGCTATCCGTCTGAGAGGATCCGCTTCATCGTCAATCCGAGATACGAATCGACCAACAACGGGTTTTCACTCCTCCTGTCCCGCGAGTTCCACTTTTCAGAGAAACGTAAGGGGTATCCTCTTCAGCCCCTCCTCATACTTGACGGCGACATTCTCTTCTCGAACAAACTCCTCCCGCATCTCATTGGCAAGACGGACAAGGCGGGCGAGACGGATCGCAATCGCATTGCAGTGCGCGTCGAAGGTCCTCATGACGCTGAAGAAGTCGGGGTGGAAGTCAACGACCGAAACGAGGTTCGGAAAATCGGAAAGAACCTCCCGCCCGATCGAACATTCGGCGAATCGATCGGTATGGAATTTTTCGTCCCCTCGACTGCGGAGGAACTGTTTGCAACGCTCGAACGCGGAGTGCGCGTTGGCGAAGGAAGGACGGACTTCTACGAAGCATCGTTTCAAGAAATGATCGAAACGGGGACGGTTATGGAGGCGGTCGATGTCAGCAGGTTTCCCGCGACCGAGATCGATACGTTTGAGGACCTCGAGTTTGCCAGGAACACCATCCTCCCTGCAATCGATTTGCCGTAACTGCCCATCCCTTCACTGAGATATCGGCCGGCGCAATGTACGATTACAAAAAATCTGTGAAGTCAGACGTTTCTGACGAACTCGTCAACGTCTATGTTCTTCGCCCACTCGCGGGGCTCGTCGTTCGCCTCGTCTATAATACCGCTCTGACACCGAACCATCTCACCGTACTCTCTCTTCTCTCAGGACTTTCGGCGGCGTTGCTGTATTCAAGAGGGGAAGCCTCTTCCACTGCGATTGCAGGGCTTTGCGTTACCCTCAAAGATATTCTTGATTCCGCCGACGGGCAGCTTGCTCGGGTAAAAAAACAGTACAGCCGGACGGGCAGATTTCTGGATTCTATTGTAGATTTCGTGGTTGACGTCGCTGTGTTCGGGGCGATTGGTTGGGAGCTCTTTGTTGTGACCGGAGATCCTCTCATGCTCGTGCTGTCGTTCGTTGGCCTTCTCGGTATTTCACTGCGGGTCTCGTATCATGTCTACTACCAAACGTCGTTTCTCCATTCTCAGCAAGAGTACCTCTTGAATCGACTCAGCGAAGAAATTAAGGCTGAAGACACACAACGAGGGAGAGTCGAACTGGGCCTTCAGAGAGTTTTTCAACTCATCTACGGATGGCAGGACAGGTTGATGGCGAGAATTGATCTTTGGTGTCGGGGTGAAGAGCGAAGAGAGGAGTTGCCGGAACGCTGGTTCTCAGACCGCGTAGGGTTGCGAATGTCCGGATTGCTTGGGTTTGGAACGGAGTTGATTCTACTGACGGTCTGTTCGCTTTTCGACCGCCTGTACCTCTACCTTTACCTTAACCTTCTCTTGATGAATGGGCTTTGGCTTGCCTGCATCGTGTACCGCCGCATTGTCCTTGCCGGACAACTGCGTTTACGCTGACCGGATCCAACTACTTTCTCTTGGCTCTCTTAAGTTGTTTGAATCTCTTCAACTTTCCTTTAATCGTTGCCATAAGGTTCTGGTCTGAAATCGGCTTTGTCAGATAATCGTCGACACCCAGCTCTTTGCCGGTGCGAACCAGAACTTCATCGGTCAATCCAGAAAGGAAAACGAAGGGTACGTCTGCGAGGTCTTCCATCTCGCGTACTTTTTCATAGAACGTAAATCCTCCCATCGTCGACGATTCCAGGTTGATATCGCAGAGTATGAGGTCCGGCATCCATGCTTTTTTTAACAACGCGTAAGCCTCGTCCGACGTCGAGAACGCCTGAACATCGAAACCCGAATCTTCGATCGTCTCCGAGAGTATACTCAACAATTTGTCGTCGTCGTCAATCACAAGGATGCTCGGACGTTTCTTCTCAGTTTCCTTCGGCCGCGAAGCAGCGAGCTTCGCCTGCAAGCGCTCGTGATCTTCTTGTGAGATCCGGTATGTCTTCCGAAGGGTTGCAAGGAGTGCTTCATTTCGGGTCGACATCGATCCTGCCGCCATTGCCTTCTTGAGCGCTTCGAGATAATAGTCTGACCGAACCTCCTTTTCGAGACGTTCGTGGTCGTTCGGGTCGATCGACAGTGACGCGCGAAGCTCCCAGAGCTGTCGATCCTCGTCTTCCGTCGCCGTGCCATCGGACCAAACCTCTCGAAGGACGCGTCGGTACATGTCCAGCCCATCGAGTCGCGATTTCACGTTTGCGAAGGCGATCTCTTCCAGTTTGAGTCTGTCGGGTGATGGCGTCTTCACGGAGGGAGGACTTGGAATTTGTACAGGCGACGCCTTTCTCTTCTCTTCCTCAGCCTTGAGACGCTCGGCGACGATTTTTTTCTGTCGTTCTTCGTGTTGCTTCCGCTGCGCCTCATCTTCGACCCTTTGTTCTTCAGCTTTCTTCTTGGCAAGCTCATCGGCGACGCGCTTGGTCTCGGCCGCTTCCTGTTCCTGATCCTGTAGGTTGTGAATCCGCTCTTCGAACGCGAGCGTATAGATATTTCTCGGGTCAAGCTCCTTCGCGTGACCTAGTTCGCGCAAGGCTTGACCCAGGTCTCCCTTTTTCAATAACACGTCGACTCGTTTAAGCGTCTCGCTTACGAGTTTCTTTGTATCGTCTCGGGGAGTTAGATCTGGCACGGATGTAGGCGTCGGGTTACTGAAAAAAGCGGTGAGCATCGTTTCTCATTGACCAATTCAACCCTGCAAGAATATACACCAGTACAATTGGATGAAGTAGTGCAACAAGTGTTCCAGATTATTGAATCAGGGCTAACCAGTTTAATCACGTTCAGCATTGGTGGCAGACTCTTAATGCGGTATTTCCTTCAAAAAGAGGAGAGAACAATATTGACCGAAAGAGAGTTGCGTGTCGTTTGGCAAGGCCCGCGGCCACAATTGGAATTTGTAGAAATGTCTGAGTTGTCGCCGCCGCCGACATGAAAAAGCGGAATTCCAAGGCTGACGGTCGTGCGCTTGATCGTCAAGCCACGCCTGCAAAATTACGGAAGAGCATATGGAAATGCAAGGAATGGATGAAGATTGCGCCAACAATCAGAGAGTTCGCTCTCAAATACTCTTGATAACCTTTACCACACGCCA
>JBGOVN010000184.1:0-3939 GCA_041478155.1 Bacteroidota bacterium
ATTCCGGGCGAAAGCAATATGTTGAAAATCCTTCATACCAATTCCTCGCTCCGCGGCGTTTATTGCTTTTCCTCCCAAATCCTGCTATACTGCCGCGAGAATTTTCATGACAAGCGATCGCTTTGTAGTCGGCATCGACGGTGGAGGAACGAAGACAGCCGCGGAGTTGTGCTCGCTCGACGGCAGCGTCGTTGCGTCGTCGCATGGAGGACCCTCCAATTTTCAAGTCATCGGCGTCGACCGGGCTGCGCGAACCATCGTCGACCTCGTTTCGACCTGCTGTCACTCGGTCAACTGCGAGTCTTCGGCGGTGGCGGCGGTGGTAGCGGGACTGACAGGCGCGGGTCGTCCGGGCGACCAGCAAAGAATGGCTGAAGGACTAAAAACGGAAGGAGTTCGCCGCGGATTCTCATCAATGTCCATTGCGGTCGAAAGCGACGCGCGTGTGGCGCTGGAAGGAGCGTTCAGTGGGAAGGAAGGGATTATCGTCATCGCGGGGACGGGGTCGATCGTCTTCGGAAAAAATCAGCAAGGTGATATTCATCGTGCCGGAGGATGGGGGAGGTACTTAAGCGACGAAGGGAGCGGATACACAATAGGGAAGGAAGCCATTCGTGCCGTCGCGAAGATGATGGATGGGGTAGGCATAAAGACTTCGCTCGCGACGATGTTGGCGAAGGAGTTTCCGCTCGACACGCAGGAAGCGATCATTCACGCCATGTACAAAGATAATTTCGACGTTGCATCGGTCGTTCCAGTCGTCCTTGCTGCCGCAGAGAAGAAGGACAAGGTTGCAACAAAGATTCTCGACGATGCTGCAGCTGAGTTGATGGGGGTAATCGGGGCCGTGGCGTTGAAATTGAGCAAGGGAAGAGGAAAGAAAAAGATTCCTCTATCGTTTATCGGAAGTCTGATCTCGAACGAGAATATCTATTCAAAGAAACTCCAGACCGCGATTCGAAAGAAATTACCTGGGCTCGTTCTTCGAGAGCCGGAAGCAAATCCGGCGCACGGTGCAGCGCTGATGGCGTTGAGGTCGCAATCATGAAAACTGTAGTCCTACGAATGATCCGCCGCGGCTCGAACGGCTATCACCGGTTTTCTCCTACCTCCTACCTCCTATCTCCTATCTCCTTCTTTCCTACGTTATGAGCTCCCTCTCCGTCGTCATTCCCTTCAGCACCGAGCCATCGTTTCAAACGACGCTCAGGCAATTCTTCACCTCTTCACTCGTTGAACGTATCTTCGTTCTTCACGGAGGGGACTATACCTCCTCGTACCCGAACTGCGAGGGAGTCAAAACAGATTCATTTTCATTATCATTGAGGTCAGGTAAGACACTCAACCTCGTCTTCTCAAAAGTGAGAACCGATTACGTATTGCTTATCACCCAGGCTCAGGAAATCCAGCTCGGCCAAAACGCCCTCGAGCGTTTCGTTGCCATTGCTGAACAGACCGGAGCGGGGATAGTCTACTCTGATTACTTCGACAAGAAATCCGGCACACGATCTGAACATCCGACGATCGACTATCAACTCGGGAGCATCAGAGATGTCTTCGACTTCGGCGCAGTGATGTTGTTCTCTACTCAGGCCGTCAAGAAATCCTTGAAGAAGCACGGAGCCCTTGAGTCTGTCGAAAGGGCAGGATTGTATGACCTCAGGCTCAAAGTATCAATCGACTTCGACGTTTTTCACGTACAGGAATTCTTGTACACCAAGAATGAGTCGGACACCAGGAAATCCGGAGAGAGACAGTTTGACTACGTCGACCCACGCAACCAGCAGGTTCAAGTCGAAATGGAGCGGGTAGCGACAAATCACCTGAAACGCATCGGTGCATATTTGAAGCCGCGCTTTAAGAAGATCCCGTCTTCCGACGGCGAGTTCCCGGTCGAGGCAAGTGTAATTATTCCGGTGCGTAACCGTGAACGAACTGTCGCCGACGCCGTCAACAGCGTCCTTCAGCAGAACGTCGACGCTCCCTTCAATGTTCTCATCGTCGACAATCACTCGACGGACGGTACAACGAAAATTCTCTCGAAGCTTGCGGCGAAAAATCCCGCAGTCAAACATATCATACCGGCGAGAGAGGACCTCGGCATCGGCGGTTGTTGGAACGAGGCCTTGATGTCGGCGCACTGCGGGCGATACGCTGTCCAGCTTGACTCAGACGATATGTACAGCGACAACTCCACCCTCAGGCGGATTCTCGACAAGTTCCGCGGCGGCAACGACGCAATGGTGATCGGTTCGTACAAACTCGTCAACATGATGCTCGAGGAAATTCCCCCTGGTCTCATCGACCACAAAGAATGGACGCCCGACAACGGACGCAACAACGCTCTCCGCATTAACGGCCTGGGCGCTCCTCGGGCCTTCCGGACAACGCTGCTGCGACAGGTCGGAATACCCAATGTGAGTTACGGCGAGGATTATGCCATTGCGCTGCGACTATCGCGAGAATATCAGATCGGCAGGATCTACGAGCCGATCTATCTTTGCAGACGCTGGGAAGGAAATACCGACGCGGCGATCTCCGTCGAGAAGGCGAACCGCAACGATTACTATAAAGACAAAATACGGACAGTCGAGATCCTCGCACGACAGCGCATGAACAGGAAGAGAACATAGTGCTGTGGAGATTATCTATCGACGGTGGAGGGTTGAAGACCTGACCTTCATTCCCGAAGTCATCTGGAAAACATGGATCGATGCCTACTCTTCGTTCATTCCGGTGGAGGACCTCAGGGCGTATCACAGCGAATTCTACAACGCTCCCTCGATGAAGAAACTCTTCGAGGATCCGAACGTAAATGCGTTTGTTGCGGAGGCGGAAGGAAACGTTGTGGGGGCATTACGAACGAAGTTCAACAAGGACGAACAACGTCACTACGTTTCATCCCTCTACATTCTGCCGCAGTTTCAAAAGCTGGGCATCGGCCGCTCGTTGATGCGCATGGCCGCGAGCGAGGCACGATCGCGGACCCTCGACCGTGTTTGGCTCGGCGTTATGGTTGAGAATAAGCCTGCGCTTCATTGGTACCGGAAAATGGGATTTGAGATTGTTGAAGAGGCCCCTTTCCAGATGGGAAAGACATCGGTCGAACACTATATTGGATACGTGATGCTGAGCTCGATCGACAAGGTCGAGCGTAGTCGAGAACACCCGCTCGATCGTTGACCATGACCTTAACATCACACCGCGTCTTCGCACTTTTTTCCGGACAGAAGCAGGGAAGTTCCCTTGCGGCGCTGGCGCGAAAGCTTCTCGTCGAGCAGGATCGATCGTGGACCCAGCTCGCAGAGGGGTACGCGTCGCTCCGTTCGGTCAAGACCCGGGAGGTCGCATGCGACGGGTTCACGGTCACGCTCCAGCTGAATCCGAAACGAATCGTCAGTACCGCGGCCGATACGAGTTCGACGACCATCCTGCGTCGCGCCTGTTTCCTCTGCGTTGAGAATTTGCCCGACATCCAAAAGGGCATTCTCTACCGGGATGAGTTTCTGCTTCTTTGCAATCCGGCTCCGATTTTTTCCCACCATTTTACAATTTCGAATACGCAACACGTTGCGCAGGCAATCGAGCCGTTTGTCGGTATGCTCCTGGATCTGACGAAAGACCTGTCTCCGGACTTTACCGTGTTTTACAACGGCCCCCGATGCGGTGCCTCGGCACCGGACCACGTGCATTTTCAAGCCGGACCGGCACGAGCGATCCCTGTCGAATGGGAAGTTGAAGCAAGAAAAAAACTCGCGCACCAGGGAAAAAATGTCTCACTCTCGACTGTTCCGAAGTACGGCCGACCGGTGTTCGTCCTCGAATCGGATTCGAGAAACGACCTCGAAACGTATTTCAAGAAGCTTATAGACGTGTGGAAAAAAATCCTGAAAATTGATGTGGAGCCGATGATGAATGTGATTTGTTCATTTTCGAACG
>JBGOVN010000107.1:0-5238 GCA_041478155.1 Bacteroidota bacterium
CAGGTAAAAACTTCGGCCGACGGAAAATTCGGCCGGTCCGATCGCAGTGTCAAAGGCGATGCCGAATCCGATGCCGTGTTTCAAATCGTTAAAGGCAATTTCGTCAGGTTTCTCCCATATTGAACCGATATCATACCGTGCCTTGAAGTACGTGTCAAACAGGACTTTAAAGGGAAGCTGGTATTGATACTCCAGGCTCGCGTAGAATAATTGCCTCCCGAGCGCATTCTCTTCGCGGAAGCCGAAGAACGTTTGTTGCCCTCCAAGGCTGAATTCCTCAGTGATCGGAAGCGTTTCGTCAGCAAGGCCGATGACGAACTTTGGATGGATCGTGTGTCCCGGATAGAGCGACTCATACTGCTCGAAGCTGAAGAGCATTTTCGTAAAACCAACAGACGCACCCGCCTGAACAAGAGCAGACTCATACGAAAACCCGATCGATACCCCGTCGGTCGGGAAAGGGAATTTGTCCTGCGTATCCAGCCGTGTGCCAAACTTGAATGACGAGATGCTGTAGTCCTGATTTGTAATTGTCTCGTTAAAGATGTTCTGCGCCTGGGCGCGTTCGAGGCGTCCTTCGATCGTTACAACGCCAAGGCGTTCGAGCTGCGTTCCAAACGTTGCAGTGCCGCCACGCCGAATTTCGCGGAATTCCCCGGAGCGGGATCTGCTGAAATGCAGAGGGTCGGTTGACGGGTCGTTGTCGTAGACGTTGACGTCGCGAGTCGTCGAATATCCGCGCAGACTCAGCGTAAAATAGCTGTCGAAAATCCGCGACGCCCTGAATTCTGCGATGGTACCGAGGTTGCGAATTCCTCCGTAAGCTCTCAGGCCGAGTTCGGCGCCGATGCCCAGAAAATTCTCGTCTCGGATATCAACAGAGGGCTGAATGTTGCGCTCGTTATCGATCCGGATTCCTAACCGGATCAATTCCGTACTCCGTTCTCGGGCGTTGATGACGACGACGAGGTCTTCTCCTCGAATACCCTCGTAGTGAACCGTGATGGAGGCCTGTTCGAACAGGCTCGTGCTATACACGTTGCGCAACCCTTCAGCCACCTTCGCGACCTGAAAAACATCCCCCTCCTTAAACGGCAGTTCCCGCCATATGACATAGTCCCGCGTTTTGCTCGTTCCTTTTATATCAATTCTTGCGATCAACCCTTCATCAACTTCAACAGTACCCCGTCCGTCGGTGGAATCGAATCGAACGCCGCGAATTCTCGCCATCGAGTAGCCCTTGTCGCGGTAGAGCGCGAGGACCCGCACCAGGGTTTTCTTTGTCGCCGGGGCATTGAGCGGTTTTCCAAGCAGAGGGGCGAATGAAGCCTGGACAGTGTCGCTTTGAACTACCCTGCATCCTTCAACCTGCACTGATTGGAGGATGGGCTGTTGAATGGCGCGAAGGTCGATAAACGATTTCCCTCCCTGCTCGCGCACATCGAATTCGACACTGCTGTAGGAACCTTGTTGGAAGAGCTCCGTCACGAAAGAGCGAAGTTGGCTTTCCGTAACCGCCGTCGAGCCCTGCAATCCATCAATCTGTCTCGTGAACTCCTCTCCCACAGATGCGCGTTGAAATGAAAACTGCGGAAGTGGGAACGTTTTCCTGCCCGCCTCCGGCTTGCCGGCAGCGGCGTGTTCGTTCATGACTCTCAGGAGTTTCGGAATCATCGCCTCCGTCGCCAATTCCCCCATCCTGATGAGAGTGTCGGGGTTAGAGAAATCCGACGACGTGTGATTTCCCAGTTGCGGAGTGATGACGACATCCGAGTTCTCGAGGGCAGACTTGTTCGCATCGAGCATCGCGATGCTGATGATTTGTTCGGCAAACTCCCAGGGAGCGTTGAGCATCGCCGCGGTGCGAAGGGGACTTGAAACGTCGACTGCGACCACGATGTCTCCCCCATTTCTGCGAGCGACGTCGACCGGCAAGTTGTCCCTGAGCCCGCCGTCCACCAGTTCCATTGAGTCTTTTTTTAGAGGACTAAACAGGAGAGGAACGGCCACACTCCCTCTCATCGCTTCCCCGAGGTCACCATGGTCGAGAACAACCTGTTTTCCTGAAATGAGATCGGTCGCAACAGCGCGAAATGGAATTCCCAGGTCGTCGAAGCTTGGATGTGGATGATAGATCCCCTGCAACGCCAGGATATTCAGATAATTTGTAATGCTTTGGCCGCTGGAATACGAAGACGGGATGATGGGTTCCAGACCATTAAACCGCAACACGAGGATGCTTCTGTCTCGGGCGATTTTCTGGTCGAGGAATAAATCCCGTCTGCTGGAGACGTCGCTGTAATTGATGACGTTCGCCCAATTTGTCGTATCGGCGAGCCGCTGCAAGTCCGTCGTCGAATAGCCTGCGGCATAGAGACCGCCGACGATACTCCCGATGCTGGTCCCGACAATCAGGTCGACGGGAATACCGTACTTTTCCAAAACCTTGAATACGCCGATTGAAGCGATACCGCGCGCGCCACCTCCGCTCAGGACAACGGCGATGCGGGGTCGTTCGATGCTGCGATGATTGAGAAAGACGGGAATCGGGGAATGGAGGTTCGAGAACGCCGGGCGGATGACAACAACTTTTTCGGAGTTACCGTCGGACGATTGCCTGCCAGCCAGGTTCGAGACCAGAGCGCCCGCAAGCACGCACAACAGACCAATTCGCAGAGATGCAGTATGTCGGCAAAAAAACATTCCGGAACAAAATTACCGAATTAAGTGCCGAATTGCAACGCGGACACCTCCCCTCCATGTTCTTGATTTTCGGACGGAATCGGATTATGTTGTTAGATAGAGAGGAGAATTGAGCGGCAGAGTGCGACGGCCCTCACATCGTTCGTACGTCGTTGACCGCAATAAGACTTCCCCCCGTTCTCAATCAGTGTCCCAGTATCCCGAATGACGTTTCTCAATCCCATAGTTTTGTTCGGACTCCTTGCTGCTGCAATCCCCGTCCTCTTGCACCTGTTTAATCTTCGCAAGCTCAAGACGGTTGAATTCAGTACGCTTGCGTTCTTGAAAGAGCTACAAAAGACGAAGATTCGTCGGCTCAAGATTCGACAGCTTCTCTTGTTGCTCCTTCGTTCGAGTCTCATTCTGCTGCTTGTCACAGCGTTCTCCCGACCCACGTTGCGTGGCTCCTTGCCCGGCGGCCTGGGAAGCCGTGCCAAAACATCAGCCGTTCTGATCTTCGACGACTCCTACAGCATGACGGGATCAGACGCCGGCGGAGAACTGTTCAAACAAGCGAAGGATGCCTCGCTCGGCGTCGTGGACGCGTTGGGGGAAGGAGATAAGATTTTTCTCCTTCCACTTTCAAGGGTCGGATCCATTCCAACCTTCGAATCGTTTCCATCTCACAGAGACCTGCGCCTCGTGCGGTCAAATCTCCGCGACCTCAAACAATCCCCTCTTCACCGAACGATCGAAGACGGCCTGCGGGTTGCTTCCAGACTCCTGTCAGATTCGAAGAACTTCAACAAGGAGGTGTACGTCGTGTCCGACTTCCAGCGAGGGTCGATCGAATCTCGACCTCCGTTTGGCCGGCCGGAGAATCTCTTCGCATCCGGGACCCATTTCTTTTTCATCCCGCTCGGCAAGCGTGTTCCACAAAATATGGGAATAACTTCCGTCAACATCCCCAATGCGCTGTTTGAGCCGGAGAAGCCTTTTTCGGTGGAAGTCAAGGTCTCTAACGGATCGCAGGACAACATTCGGAACCACGTTGTCAGCATCTTTCTTGATGGAACTCGCGTGGCTCAAAAAGGGCTCGACATCCCGGCAGGTAAGACTGTTCAGACTGTTTTTTCGGTCCTCCCGAAACGAACCGGATTCATTGACGGCATGGTCGAGTTGGAAGATGACGAAATTGAGTTCGACAATCGACGGTACTTCACCATTCACATTCCTGAAACAATCAGCATCCTTCTCGCCGGTACGCCGCAGGATCTACGCTACATCAAGACTGCATTGACGGTGCACTCATCGACGACGATGAAGATTCAAGAAGTGACCACCGACCGATTTGCTCTGGCTCCCCTGAACGCCGTCGATGTAGTGGTAGCCGTCGACGGAGGAACGTTCACCAGCGTGCAGTCGGACCACGTGCGATCATTCCTCGAAAACGGAGGTGGGATGATTCTCTTCCCCGGTCCGCAGACCTCGCCGGGGCAGTTCAACTCAACGATTGCCGGTCCGTTGAAGCTCCCGACGGTAACCGATCTCGATCAACTTCAAAAATCAGGGACAAACTCGTATCTGGAATTCGAACGGTCGGATGTACGGCATCCGCTCTTCCAGGGAATGTTCGAAGAAGATGTGATGGGGCTGAAAGGTTCTTCCGCACCTCATCAGCGCGAGATTGAAACTCCAAAGATTCGAACATCAATCCGGTTTGCACCAACCCCCCGTTCGAATGTCGTTATCACTCTTTCGAACGGAGCACCGTTCTTGTTAGAACAGCAGGTCGGAGCTGGACGGGTGTTCCTCTTCAGCGTTGTACCAACGCTCGACTGGTCCGACTTTCCTCTTAAGGGAGTCTTTGTTCCCTTGATCCACCGTAGTATTGCTTACGCGGCACGAGGTCGAGCCGTGGGTAATTCATTCACCGCCGGCGATGAAGTCATAGTTCCCGTAAGGCAACAATCATCGAATCGTTTCACGATCCAGAATCCCGCAAGAGTCGAGACCATCGTACATTCTGTCCAGAACGGTGGGCTTGAGCGGAACATCAGTACCTCCGAAACCTCCTTGCCCGGCATCTATGTCGTCCGGTCAGACGAGGATGTGGTGGCACACTTCGCCGTGAATATCGACCCGGATGAA
This sequence comes from Bacteroidota bacterium, assembly GCA_041478155.1. GTDB lineage: Bacteria > Bacteroidota > Ignavibacteria > UBA10030 > UBA10030 > JBGOVN01. The sequence goes on from JBGOVN010000107.1 coordinate 4,834, forward strand.
TCCGACATGGTACCTGCCGATGGAACCTTGACGGCACTCATGCTTAAACGGCTCGGACTGTCACCCTCCGTCGTTCAGAGGATTCAACGCCCACAGGACGTTCAACGCATTGTCCTCGAATCGAGGTATGGCGAGGAGCTCTGGAAATACTTTATCATCGCCGCGTTGATTGTCGCGATGGTTGAGATGGCTGTCGCACATGAGCGCAAGAACGATGACCCGAAGCTTTCGATCCAGCCGAGCCCGATATGATTGAACTTGCGAATGTAGGAAGAGAGAAATGCGTTCTTATAGGAGTCTCGACAAGGACGACGATGAAGTCCGCGGTTGAAGAATCGCTTGACGAGCTTGCTCTTTTGGCCGATACGGCAGGAGCGGATGTCGTGACGCGGATGATACAGGACC
>JBGOVN010000121.1:0-4952 GCA_041478155.1 Bacteroidota bacterium
AATATCCAGATGAATGGTTGAATCAAGGGGTGTGAGGTCGATCAGTGAGGCATTCTGAAATTCACCTTCCTCGAGGGGAGGTTGCGCGTGGACAGCCTCTTTGCGCAATTCCTCGACGGGTCTGAGAGGCTGGATCCGAAACGTCGGTTGCAGGCTGAACCCCGCGCTCCGGAATTCCATACCTCCGGTTCTGAACGCCGGCAGCGCAGAAACCTCCGCGAAGACGACCATCGAATCGCCCAAGAGCTTTTTTCCCTCAAAGAGAAAGTTTCGTGAGCCGTTCGCTCGCAGTTTGAAGTATTCATGTCCCTTCAGAATATAGAGGATCCCATGTTCTTCGAGCACCGAGACTGTGTCTTTCGAATGGACGTATTCATCGATCAACTTTTTCCACTCTCCTGAAATTGCGGCGGGAGCAGAAGGAATTCTTTCATTCAGTGTTTGTGCGCTGCTCTCGTTCGACGGTATCGCAGAGAGGCACAGTTCAATCAGGAGGACGATGCTGCTGATCCTTTTCATCTCTCTTCCCTTTATCAAAGTTTTAGCACTTCGCTCAATCGTTTCAGGAGCGGCTGAATTTCCCGGTCCCAAAAACTCCAATTATGTCTTCCCGCCGTTTCGTGGTATTCGTAGGAAACATGCAGGGCGCGCATAGAGTCGGTGAGCATCCTCTGCGCCGGGAGAAATCCCCTGTAGTCATCTTGAATCCCCGTGGCAAAATAAAAATAGGGTAGTGAATCGCCCTTAGATTTTCGCAGCAAGAAAAATGGGTCATACTCGGCCCTATGCTTGCTCCGTGGAGGTCCGAAAATATCCTGGGCCGCACTTCGCATCCGGCTCGGAAGAGGTTGGAAAACAGAATCCTCGAGGAAATGAGGAAACGAGAATGCACCGCTGAGGCTTCCCGCGAACTGGAACGTCCGGGGATGCTTCAACGCAAGCATCACGGCGCCATAGCCCCCCATCGAGAGCCCGGCAATTCCCTGCCGCAACGTGTCGACAGAATAGTGTACGGCGACGTACGTGAGGAGATCGTTGACAACGTAATCTTCAAAACGGCGTCCAGGTTCGCTGTACGAGTTGGCATACCATGAATTCTCTCCGTCCGGCAACACGACGATCAATGCGAGCTGTCCGAGATAACTCTTGAGTGCGGTTCTCAGATTCCAATCGGTGTGATTCCCAAAATATCCGTGGAGAAGATAGAGTACTGGATAACGCTTGTCCGATCGATACTCGGCGGGCAGGAGAATCGTGAACGGCTTCATGGTACCAATGCTGGCGGAGTACAGGCTGTCGACGCGCACAGCGGGCTGCGATGAAAGCCGGATCGATACCCACCAGAAGAGAACGACAAGAGATCTTACCCGCATGAGCTTTTGGTTCTCCGGTTTCACAACATGCCACTTCGTTTCCGCAAGAACCATTCCACAGACAGCAGCGCGACGACAAGACCAAGAAGCCACCGCGAATTCCACAACTCGATCTCCGCCGACAGGACAAGGGCTCTCGGCTTGAAATTCGGCAATGCAGCGATATCCGATCGAAGGTCCTTGAGATTCCGGGGATTGTAGTACTTTCCGCCGGTTCGTACAGCTATCTGCATAAGCTGTGCCTGGTTCATTTTTGTGTCCAAGAATTCAGCGTTCAGTCCCCCAACGGAAAACGTTCCTTGCCCCTCCCCGACAGTCCTACCATCCTGAACGAACTTGGCAGTATACGAATAATCCCCGGCTTCCAGCTGACCGAGCGAACTTTCGAACTGACCGTTTCCGAGGGGGGAGAGGAGAAGTTGACTGGAATGCCCGTTGCGATTGACTGTAACGATGATTTGTGCATCGTCAGTCGGCTGGTAGCTTTCATCGTAGGCCTGCGCCGTAAACTCAACCGGGTCCTGGGCGCTGAAGATATCCTTCGCAGGTTTCACGCGCAGCCGCCGGCCTTCTTCACGTGTCGTAAGCCAACGGACCGCATTCTCGACAAACTGGTTGAGAACAGTCTCCGAGCCGCTCCCGGCATCTGAAAGCATCGTCCATCGCCACAGCCCGTATCCCAACACCGCAATCGATTTCTTCTGGTTAACGCTCCTGCTTACGATCAACGGCTCGGTCAAGGTCGTTGATTGAACGCGCGAGACGCCGAGAACTTCCGACTCCGGTTTGAGATGAAACGCAGATTGTAATCGGAAGATGGGTGGAAGTTTCGACCAAACATCGGGTACGTTCGTGACGCCGGAAATTTTCAGAACTGGATTATTTCGCTGTGGATCGGGGATTGTCACAAACGTTTGGAGCTCGTTTTGAACCACCTGCTGAACGAGGAAGGGCAGGACGGGCTCAAGTTCGCGAAGCTTATTCACGTCGAGCGTCCTGCTGCAAAGAAACAAGAGAGGCTTTCCCGAATTAGCCGCACCCGTGATGGCTGCCAGAGTCGAGGTCGGGGTTGAGGCATCCGGGAATCCCACGAGCACGATACAATCTTCTGCCGCCAGGCTGTCGTTGTTGAGAACTCCTTCGTAAAAGGCTCCGCCATCTCGTCCGATGAATGTCCTGAGTTCGATATTGTTATCGGCCGCGAGCGCTCGCCGCAGAAACGTGACGTCCGGGCTGGGTCCCCCGGTAACGAGGACGACGCGCATCTTGCTTTTGAGGACCTTCGTGAAGAACGGCATTCGGTTGTTTTCGTCGGTCAATTCTCCGTCGAGATGTGACACCTCAACGGAATACCTCTGAACCCCTTCCTTGTCGGGCACAAAGGAAGTCGAAATGGTGTACTCTCGTGCGCCGTTCTCGAGTTGAAGAATCTGCCGATTGAGCGTCGCAGTACCCTGGCGAAGCGTTACTTCGACCCGCTCGCCTCCGTACCCGGAGCTGCGAATCGTTGCACGCACCGGAACGCGGCTTCCAACATATGCTATGTCGTTCGTCAGAACGCTCCTGATCAGCAAGTCCTGCTGCTCCGTTGTATCGCCAATTCCAACTGTGGAAATCGGCAAGTTGAGATCCTCGGCTTCATAGACAGGGTTGGTTCCGGTTGTGGAGTTGCCGTCGCTGATGAGGAGGACGCACTGTACGTTCTGGCTGGAAGCGTTCTCCTTAACCGATTTCAAGGCGGCGCTGATATCGGTGGCGTCCCCGTCGAGGGTGAGCGAATCCTTCGAGAACGAGGAAAGAATTCGAGCATTACTGCTAAAGAGAGCGTACCGGACTTCTCCAATCATTGAGAGCTCCTTAAGTTCATCCGACTGCAAAACGTTAAGTAACGATTCGCTGCGAACGCCGGACCGGTCCCTGATCGTCATACTCTTCGAATTGTCAGCGAGGACGAGCACGATGGGATTCTCCGTCGAGTGCATGAACAACGAAAGGAGCGGTTCGCCCAGCACGATGGAAAGACAGACCATCGCTAGCGCCCGAAGGAACATCATCGTTCGCCGGAGAGGAGCCGGGACCGGGGGGACCGTAGAACGGTAAGCAAACCAGGAGACGAAGCCCGAAACGAGGATTGCGAGAAAGAGGAAAAATGTTGGGAAGGAAAACGTAAGGTGGAGATCGGGCATCAGAGATTCATCATCGTACGAGCAGCATCTTCCCCGTAAGGATGGAGCTTTGCGTTTTCAATCGGTAGAAATACACGCCACTGGGAGAAAGGGACTTGCTTGCCTGCCCGCTGCCGTTCCACGAGATCGTGTTCGTTCCTTGCTGGCACTTCCCAAGAAAGAGGGTTGTGATCCTTTCCCCAAGAATATTGAAAATGGCAAGTTCGACGTCTTCGACGCGCGGAGCGTAAAATTGAATTGTCGTGTTGGGGTTGAACGGGTTCGGAAAATTGTCCCGCAAAACGAAAGACAGCGGGATGGGGGATTGTTCTTCGACGACTGCACTTGGATAGTAGAGAAGGATACTGTCGGGTGTATGTGCGAGTGAGAACAGACTAAGCGGCGCATTGAAGGGACTCGTGCGGATAAGACCAGATTGATCAAGAGCAGAGAAGTAACCAATCGAGGTAGAATCAATTTGCGTTTTGGGCAGTACGACACGGAACTGATTAGGGTTGTTTCCGGCCGACAAAATCACACGCTGAAATGCATTATCGCCGGGTCGCTCATAGTACAGGAACATGTTGCCTGCAATCAGTGCATAGTTAGAACGAATCCAAGTGGTTATGACAATAGAGCTATCGCTAAAGGAGACAATCGGCCGATTGCTGAAGACTAACCCATTATAGAGAACAGCGTTGAGGGCGTTCACCATCCCCCAGCCATAATAGTTGTTGGGATAGGAGGAAGACTTCGACGTCCCGTCATTCACCGGAACTGCGGTGTTCATTAAGGCGGATCGCACCTGCATAGGCGTCAGTTCGGGATGAGCGGAGAAAACCAACGCGGCGCTTGAAGCGACAAGAGGAGTTGCGAGTGAGGTGCCTCCGACGTCGCTGTATCCGACTCCTCCGTAGGCACAATGGACATTGAAGCCCTGAGCAACAACCTCCGGTTTAGTTCGACCATCCGACGTCGGGCCGGTGGAACTGAAGCCGGTGAGGAACCCGCTGGGAAGGACTGCCCCCACCGAGATGATGCTGTCGGCATCAGCGGGCGTTATGAGAGTCCCCGTGCTATCGGGGTTTATTGTGCGAAACCATCCTTCGTTGCCCATCGCGGTAACAAGAAGAACGCCTTTGCTGGCTGCGACACGAGCAGCGTTGGTAGTGGTGCCTGTTTTTCCATTTTTTTGAGGATAGTAAATGTTGGGCCGGGTCGCGTCATCAAAAATATCGTACCCTAGAGACGATGAAGCTACGTCCGCACCCAGTCTCTCGATCGCTTCCAATCCTGCAACATAGTTATCTTCTTCGAGATGGATTTCGACGCTATCGATCTCTGTCTTTGCGAGGATGATCGATACGCCGAATGCACCGCCGATGAGGTTGGAAGTGTCAAATCCCGCAATTGT
>JBGOVN010000225.1:0-3566 GCA_041478155.1 Bacteroidota bacterium
CACGCGTTCAACGACTGGAATGACGACCCGCCGGAGGATCGAACACATTGGGGGATTACGATCTACAAAGAATAAATCGATTGCTGCAACGTTTGTACAAATGGAAGAGCGCGGAGTGCCCCGCGCTCTTTTCTTTTTCCATTCCGAAGAAAAAAGCGTTACTTTGTCATCGCGGCGCGTTCAGGAAATGCCTGAAGAATGTGCCACAAATATGCCGGAAGGGAATGCGATGAAAAAAGTTTTCATGGTGGGAACTATCCTCACCGTGTGTCTGAGTTCAGCGTCGGGTCAGAAGAAAGAAGCCGCACTCAAGAGCCAGAAAGAGAAGTTCAGTTACAGCGTAGGGCTCGACATTGGAAGGAACATGAAACAACGGTCATCGGACCTCGTTCCCGATCTTCTCATCAGAGGGATCCGGGATGCACTCACCGGCGCGAAGCCGCTGCTCACTGACAAGGAAATCGAAGAAACGATGACGAAGTATCAATCGGAGATGATTTCAAAGCAAGCCGAACTTGCCACGAAGAATCGGAAACTCGGAGAGCAATTCCTCGCGGAGAACAGGAAGAATGAGGGTGTCGTAACGCTCGTGAGCGGTTTGCAATATAAGGTGCTCCGCGCCGGCACCGGTCCGAAGCCGACGAAAGACCAAACGGCGGAATGTAACTATCGCGGCACGCTGATCGATGGGAAAGAATTTGACAGCTCATACAAGCGCGGTCAATCAATCACGTTCAACGTCGGCCAGATGATCAAAGGCTGGGGAGAAGCGTTTCAACTTATGCCCGTCGGATCAAAGTGGCAGCTCTTCATTCCCGCAGACCTGGCGTACGGGGACAGGGGAAATGAAGCGGATATCGAACCTGGCATGACCATCGTATTTGAGGTCGAACTGCTTTCCATCAAGTAAGGCGCCTCCATGGAGGTTCTGAAGAATCTTGTCGATATCATTGTCCACGTCGACAAACACCTTTTGGATTTGTGCACCCAGTACGGTGCATGGGTCTATGCGATCTTATTCCTGATCGTTTTTTGTGAAACAGGGCTCGTTGTCACTCCATTCCTGCCGGGAGATTCCCTTCTCTTCGCCGTCGGCTCTCTCGCAGCGATCCAGGCATTGCGCATCGAACACGCAATACCCCTCCTCATATGTGCAGCGCTGACGGGAGACAATGTTAACTACTGGATTGGCAGGACCGCGGGGCCGAAAGTATTCCAGAAGGAACATTCGCTCCTTTTCAGCAAGGAGTATCTGGAGCGAACCCGCCGTTTTTATGAAAAACACGGAAGAAAAGCCATCGTCATCGCCCGTTTTCTGCCGATCATCCGAACGTTTGCGCCGTTTGTTGCGGGAGTCGGACGCATGGTCTACGTCAGATTTTTGCTCTTCAGCGTACTCGGCGCAATTTTATGGGTTGTTCTCTTCGTTGTTGCCGGATTCTACTTCGGGAATGATCCGTTCGTCAAGAACAACTTTTCTCTCGTCATCCTCGCGCTTCTACTAATACCAGGTATCCCGGCACTTGTCGAATTCATAAAAATTCGACTCAAACGAACGGCAAAACCATCGGCCTCGAAATAGCATGAAGATTTTCATTCGCGAGGCGACAGTGAGGGATGCCGAGGTCATAGCCGAATTCAACGCGCTCATGGCGCTGGAGACCGAACAAAAGGTCCTGGAGACTGGTTTGTCCCGGCGCGGCGTAGAGTCTCTTCTTCAAGACCCGACGAAAGGAATATACTTGCTCGCAGAAGCGGACGGCCGCGTTGTCGGCCAGCTTATGATCACCTACGAGTGGAGCGACTGGCGCAACGGAACATTCTGGTGGATTCAGAGTGTGTACGTGGAGAAGGAATTCCGAAAGCAAGGTGTCTTCACGTCGTTATTTGAAGACTTCTTGAAACTCGCGAAGAGTCACGGAAACGTTTGCGGCGTGCGGCTCTACGTGGAAGAGAACAACGAGCGGGCGAAACAGGCGTATCGTTCTCTCGGCATGACGAAAACGCATTACGAAATGTTCGAACTCGATTTTACAGAATGAATCAAAACGCAATCGATTCACAGGTTCGTCTCGATAAGGGTAGATAAATGTCTGCGTGTTGCTCACAATCTTCCGGTCGGGCCTCCGTTCAGGGAACGAATCGGTTTTTCACTCGCTGGTCGAAATCCTACGCGAGGCGGTTTCGGAAAGGGAAATTAGAGAAAGTCCAACGGATGCTGTTGGAGGGAGTTCGACACATGCCAGTTTCCTCGAAATCGATTCTCGATATCGGTTGCGGCGTCGGCGCCTTGCATCTCACGCTTCTCAAAGAGGGTGCGGCCCGGGCGACGGGCGTTGATATTTCTGAAGGAATGTTGGAGCGGGCGCGAGAGTATTCGAAAACGCTCGGACTGCAGGAGAAGACGGAATATATCCTCGGCGATTTTGTGGAACAAGGCGCTACTCTTGAATCTGCCGATATAACGTTACTCGACAAGGTCGTCTGCTGTTACGAAGACGTCGCAACGCTTGTCACCACCTCGACGGGGAAAACACGATCGATCTACGCCGTCTCACATCCCCGCGAAAACTTCATCATGCTGTCCATCTTCAAGACACAAATCTTTTTTTCAAAACTGTTTCGAGCGCAGTTCGTTCCATTCTGGCATGACTGGCCGCATGTGCGCGAAATGATTCGCAGCAACGGATTCGAACAAGTCTACCAAAACTCAACGATTGCGTGGAACGTGGTGGTGTATCAGCGTGTGGGGGAAGGAGCTCAAGCGTAGCGAATAGGCCGGACGAGGGATTCTTCTCTCGAGGGTCTAGACAACCGCCGCACTAAGCGAATAGATCGCCGGCAAATTTTCAGTGAGCAGTTTCCAGGAATTTCCCTCGCTCGTACTGCAATAGATCTGCCCGTTCGTTGTGCCGACATACAAACCGAATTTCTTAAGACTATCTCGGGTCATCGCCTGACGATGGACATGGATGAACGCATTTTTTGGGGGCAGGCCCCTTTGCAGCTTTTTCCATGAACGTCCTTTGTTCGTGCTCCGGTACACGGCGAATTCAGCTTTTGTCACGACGCGGAACTCGGGTCCCTGTTCGGGGATGACGAAGATAGTGTCCGGGTGATGGGGATGAATTTGAATCGGAAAGCCGAATCGCGACGGCAGGCCTTTGCTGATATCAACCCAATCTTTTCCCCCGTTGTCGCTCCGGTAGACACCGCAATGGTTCTGTTGATACAGCACGTCCGGTTTGGCCGGATGGGACTCAAGGTGATGCACACACTGCCCGGCCTCCGGATATTTTTCCGGTTTGAAATCCACGAGCACATTCTTGTTCCGCGGTTGCCAGGTGTTCCCTCCGTCAGGTGTGTAAAACACTCCCGCGGCAGATATTCCTACGAACATTTTCTTGGAGTCGACCGGATGCAGCACGATGCTGTGTACCATGAGACCCCCTGCGCCCGGACTCCATTGAGTCCGCGTCGAATGGTCACTCAGGTTCTTTAGTTCACTCCACGTTTTTCCTGAGTCCTCGGACTTGAATAACGCTCCCGGATCCACTCCGGAGTAC
>JBGOVN010000149.1:0-4441 GCA_041478155.1 Bacteroidota bacterium
GATTCTTCACTGAGCGTGACGAACGCCGTCGACGGTGCAAGCGTGTACGTGTACATTTCCAACGGTGAAGCAGGAGTCTATGTCGCACAAGCATCGCAAGCGTTGGAGAACTCATCCGGCGATGCGGCCGTGACTCTGACCGTATTGGGAAAGCTTAGCTTCTCAAACCTGCAATCCGTTAATCATGTCGCGTTCAACGGATCAACGCTCGTTGTGGCGTCCGGCCTTGGCGGGGTCAAGATCGTCGACGTTACTTTCTAACAGCGCTCATTTCGTCTGCACTATCTCCCGAACCTGTATTCGCTTAGGTTAGCGTCTGTAGAACGGCTAAGCGCAGTGAATCTGTCGTTTAGCCGTTCTTTTTTCAAATAAAACCTCTCACCGAAAACCCCACCGGGGGCGTCCCTTCCTTTGTTCGACCCTCTTGACTTTGTTCTTAATTTTCTTAATTTTAACGATTGAACAACTGCTCAATCGTTAACATGAAAAGCACCGACCGTCATAATCATCAATCGCACATCCGCTCTGCCTTGCGGGCCATACCGGACAACGACCAGATCCTCGACCTGAGTGAAACGTTCAAGGTGCTCAGCGACCCCACGAGGCTCAAAATCGTCATTGCGCTCTCCAAGCAGGAATTGTGCACGATCGACATTGCGGGAGTCCTCGGCGTGACAGAGTCTGCTGTCTCCCACCAGCTTCGCATGCTCAAGACCCTGCGGTTGGTGAAGCAGCGCAAAGAGGGCAAAATGGTGTTCTATTCGTTGGACGACGAGCATATCGAAGACCTCATTCGTGTTGCAACACGACATATTTCGGAGCAATAGTCCATTGAAACTCGAAGCCAGGGAATCAGTCATCACGGTGAGCGACCTGTGCTGTGCCGCCGAGGAAATCAAGATTCGCAAGAAACTCGAATCAATGAGTGGAATCAGAGCGCTGCGGTTTAACCTGGTTTCGCACAGATTGACGGTCGAGCACTCGGTCGAAGAAGGAACTATCCTCTCAGCCCTCAAAGACATCGGATTGCCCGGCTTCGTCCAGGGGCGCTCGTCCAATCCCGTCAAGGAAGGTTACTCAAAAGACCTCGCAATCGCGTTTGCGCTTTCCGGCACTCTGCTGGGGCTTGGCGGAATTCTTACATTCTTCGATACGTCTCCGCTCATTTTAAAGATTTTCTTTAGTGCTGCGATAGTTATGGGGGGATGGCAGGTCGTCGTGAAAGCGTTCCGGTCTGTTCGAAATCTTTCGCTCGACATCAACTTTCTCATGACGATCGCCGTCCTCGGCGCAGTCGGCATCGGCAAGTTTGGCGAAGGAGCTGCCGTCATCGTCCTCTACCTTCTTTCTCTTCTGCTCGAATCGATGAGCGTTGAAAAAACCCGGCGTGCGATCCATTCGCTCTTCAGGCTTTCACCTCCCACTGCCGCCGTCAAACGAAACTCCGCCGAAGTATCGGTTCCTGTCGACGATGTTCTCGTCGGTGAGGTCGTCGTTATCCGTCCCGGCGAACGCGTCCCGCTCGACGGAGAGGTCGTCGTCGGCAGTTCGACTGTCGACCAGTCTCCTATCACCGGAGAATCAATCCCGGTCCCGAAGCAGCCCGGTGACCAGCTCTTCGCCGGCTCGTTCAATCGGCGCGGTGCACTCGAAGTTCGGGTAACAAAACTCGCCGCAGACTCGACCATCGCGCACATCATACATTTGGTCGAAGACGCGCAAGCCCAACGGGCGACGCATCAGACGTTTCTTGAGGGGTTCGCACGTTACTACACACCGGCGATCTTTTTGCTTGCCCTTGTGGTTGCGAGTGTCCCTCCGTTATTCCTCCATCAAGCGTTCAGTGAATGGTTCTACCGCGGGCTGGTGTTGCTCGTGATCTCCTGCCCGTGCGCGCTTCTAATTTCAACACCGGTTACGATCGTGAGCGCCTTGACCAATGCTGCCAGGAACGGACTCCTCATCAAAGGGGGCAAACATCTTGAACAGCTCGCCTCCGTCGAGGCAATTGCGTTGGATAAGACGGGTACGCTCACGGAGGGAACGCTCAGTGTGACGGAGGTAGTGTGTTTCAACTCTCTTCCTCAGGAGGAAATTCTCCGCATCGCAGCCGCCGTTGAACTCAGGTCCGAACACCCCCTCGCGGAAGCCTTTGCAAGAAGAGTCGAGGAGGATGAATTAGATCTGGATGACGTCGTTATCGATCAGTTCGAAGCAATTCACGGAAAGGGGGCCCGGGCAACGGTGAACCAGAAGAAATACGTGCTCGGTAATCACCAGTTGACTGAAGAGATGAACGTCTGTTCGTCGGCGGTTGAGGAGGAGCTTGCACGCCTCGAACGAGCCGGACAGACTGTCGTTGTATTATCGGATGAACGACAGGTCCTGGGCGTTATTGCCGTATCCGACGTAACCAGGGTCGAGAGCAAGTCGGCTGTGCAGGCGCTGCATGCGCTCGGAATTCGGTCGGTCACATTGTTGACGGGCGATAACAAGACAAACGCAGTCCTCCTCGCGAGCGAGCTCACCATGGATGAAGTAAAGGCCGAGCTGATGCCCGAACAGAAAGTTACCGCCATTCAGGAATTGAAATCACGATTCAGGAGCGTCGGCATGATTGGCGACGGGATCAACGATGCCCCCGCTCTGGCCGCTGCAGACGTTTCGATTGCGATGGGAGGAGCCGGGTCCGACACCGCCATTCAGGCCGCGGACATCGTCCTTATGTCGGATAATCTCTCGAAAGTACCCTATGGTATTGCTCTCGGCAGGAAGGCGCTTCGCATCATAAAACAAAACATCGTTTTCGCGCTTGGAATCAAAGCCCTGTTTCTAACTCTCGGGCTGTTCGGAATCACAAGCCTCTGGTTCGCGATTCTCGCCGATGACGGAGCAACTCTGCTCGTGGTTCTTAACGGTATGAGACTTCTACGGACGGCGCACAATCCCGGAATTCATCGTTGACTTTTCGGCGTATTTTTGATATATTTTAGTTCGGGTTTGGTTATCACTCAATCAATTGGGTATCGGAAAAGGGGACATCGTAATGTACGCAGTCGTGGATATTGCAGGAAGCCAGGTCAAAGTCTCCAGTTCCGTCAAGCTGGTCGTGCCGAGATTAAGTTCGGAGGTCGGCGCAAAAGTGAAATTCGACAAAGTTCGGCTTGTCAGTGATGATACAGCCACGAAGGTCGGAAAGCCTTATATTGCAGGGGCTTACGTTGAAGCGAAGGTGCTTCGTCATATCAGAGACGGAACTGTCATAGTCCTGAAGAAGAAGAAACGAAAAGGGTACAAGATCCGAAATGGACATCGTCAGCAGTATACCGAGATCCAGATCACGAACTTAGCTTAGGCGGTGCGGTCACATGGCACATAAAAAAGGCGGCGGAAGTTCACGAAACGGTCGTGACAGCAATTCCCAACGGCTCGGCGTCAAGCGCTTCGGCGGGCAAATGGTGCTTGCCGGGAGCATACTCATACGCCAACGCGGAACCAAGGTTCACCCCGGTGAAAATGTCGGTATCGGCAGCGATGATACGCTCTTCGCACTTAAGGACGGCCACGTCAAGTTCGAGCGTCTCGGCAAAACGAGACAAAAGGTTAGCATCCGTCCTACCGCCGCGTAAGGACACGATTTCAACCAAGCCTCCTGATTTCAGGAGGCTTTTTTATTTTCTCACCGAAATTTCATTATCTTAATATTCGAGATTTACCCACTGAACTTGGCCTCTAAGGACTATTTTTTCGGGAGAACATTATGAAAATCACAGTGATCGGGGCTGGAAATGTCGGAGCCACAGCCGCTCAACGAATTGCTGAAAAAGAGCTAGCAAATGAACTGATTCTGGTGGACGTGGTGGAAGGATTACCGCAGGGAAAAGGTCTCGACATGTACGAGTCCGCCCCCGTGGAAGGCTTTGACTCCCGGGTGGTCGGAACAAACTCGTACGACCCGACTGCCGGCTCCGACATCGTTCTCATCACAGCCGGTATCGCGCGTAAGCCCGGGATGAGCCGGGACGACCTTCAGTCAACAAACGCGAGCATTGTCAAGGCCTGCACCGAACAAGCGGTCGAAAAATCTCCGCAGGCAATCATCATCGTCGTTTCAAATCCATTGGACGTGATGACGTATGTGGCGAAGAAAGTCAGCGGCTTCGAACGGCACCGGGTCATCGGCATGGCGGGAGTTCTGGATTCGGCCCGTTTTCGGTCGTTCATCGCACTGGAAATGAATGTATCGGTCGAAGATGTTTCGGCATTCGTACTCGGCGGGCATGGTGATTCGATGGTACCGCTCCCACGGTATTCTACGGTGGCAGGAATTCCGCTTCCCGATCTCATGGATAAAGCGACAATCGACAGGCTTGTCAAGCGAACGCGGGACGGCGGAATTGAAATCGTGAACTTCCTTAAGACGGGAAGCGCTTACTACGCC
>JBGOVN010000079.1:0-5774 GCA_041478155.1 Bacteroidota bacterium
AAATGCTCTTCCACCCCCCTTGAAAAAATCCAGATACCAGCCGACGGTGCGCTTCACCCCTTCACGCCATGGAACCGCGGGCGAATAACCCAGGATCCGCTTCGCCTTTGCGATGTCCGGGCAGCGACGCGAAACCGAGCCGGAGGGCGCAGGAGCCTTGGTGTATGCAGAGGAAAAGTTTACCAATTCGCCGATGTAACGCACAAGCTCTTCGATATGAATTTCATCTGCTGCTCCGATGTGAAAGATTTCCCGGCTGACATTTTGAGTCTCCATCGCCAAAACGGTTCCCTTTACTGCATCGTCCACATAATTAAATGCCCTTGTTTGGTCAAACCCGATAATGCGAAACGGATTCTCGTTGCTCATGAAGCGTTGCACAACTTGCGGGATAACGTGTTTGAAGCCCATACGAGGGCCGTATACATTATGATAACGGACGATATTACATTCGAACCCGAAGATCTTGGAATAGTTAAGGAAGCCCGATTCACCGAGCATCTTGGTAACGGCGTAGGTAAACCTCGGATGGGTAATGTCCTGAATGCACAAGGGGACGGTCTCCGGCGTCGGAACCGCATATCCGAATGCCTCGACCGTGCCAGCGTAACATTCGCTTGTCGATGTGAAAACGACGCGCCGGACAGTGGTTGTCTTCAGCCATTCGAGTGTGTTCAATATCAAAAATGAATTAATACGGATGAGCTCATTCGGAACTTTTTCTGTGTACTGAACGCCGACAACCGAGGCGAGCATATACACATGGTCGTAATCGAGGTCGAGTGCTTGAAATGCGCTGGGCTTTGTAAAATCTCCCTCGACCACTTTAATATTTCTGTTACGAACCAATTGATCGAACTCCGCATCACGCTTCCCCCTGAAGAAATTGTCTGCGATGGTAATTGAAGAGTCTCCCCTGGCGACAAGAAACTTCGCCAGGTGTAATCCGATAAATCCTGCTCCTCCGAGAATCAAGACCTTGCTCATGAGTGAATGTCTCCGCGACCGATAACAAGGATTCGGTGTCTCCGACCGTAGATCTTGATTGCATCCTCGTTCAAAACGGCGTTTGAGTCGAACAGCAACATTGGTTGGGCTGATGAAAGCCAGTCTCTCAACACAACGCTTTCTGTGTAGTGTGAATGTGCGGTACAAAAGACAACAACATCATACGACCCTTTGCATACTTCCTCGAAACGTGTATGGACACTGCACTGTTGTTCCTGCCAGTAAGCAACATAGGGGTCGTGCAGCGTCACGGTGCAGCCGCCTTTTTTTAACATCGTGTAGAGTAATTCAACCGGAGTCTGCCGCGTATCGCCGATATTTCGTAAATAGGACACGCCGAGCAGAAGAACTTTTTTCCGCGACAACTTCCCGTTCAACGCCTTGGAAAACTCGTTGTACGAAAAGAGCGGCATCTGGTCATTGATGGTGACGGCCGCTTCGCTCTGAGCCAATGCAGTGCCGAGAAAGAAGTTTTGACTCGACCAGCTTGCCAGCAAAGGATCTTTCGTGAGACAGTAGCCTCCCACGCCCAATCCTGGAAGCATGATATTCTTGTGCGTCGGACGCATTCGAATTGCCTCCACAATTTCAAACAAGTTAACGTGCGCCCGATGGGCGAATTCTGTCCATTCCTGGATAAACGCAATGTTCATCGCACGAAAGGAGTTTTCCAGAACTTTGGAGATTTCGCACGCAGTCGTGCTATGGAGTCGCGTCAATGGATATTCATCGGTTCGAATAATGGTCCGTAAAAACACTTCCGTCGCCTTTGCACTCTGCTCGTCGATTCCGGCATACACACGATAGAAGTTACGGATCGAATTGACATAGTGTGGTCCCGGCATCACTCGTTCGTACGAGTAACCAAGTTGGTACCGCTTGGACAAGCCGCGGCGCTCGAACGCTTTATCGAACAACGGCTTCGCGACTTTTTCACACGTGCCCGGCGGAACTGTCGTTTCGACAATGAGCAGCACATCTTCTTTGCACACGCTTGCAATCGATTCGAGCGCACGCTTGAAACCTGTCAAGTCGACCTCGAAATCGTTGAGCCTCTTCTGTTTGCCATGCTTCTTCTGAACGTCAAGATTGACATCGATAACCACAATATCCGCAAGAGAATACGCATGAGTGTCGCAGGTTGCATAAAAATTCTTGCGCCGCTGTGTTGATTGGTATAATTGTTCAACGGATGGGTCTGATGAGGCTATCGGAAATGTTCCGGTATTGATCGAGCAGACTTTCCAGTAGGAAGACTCGTTCGGAAGTTCAACGCCGATAACCGCGTATTGAGCGGCCGGGGAATTCGCGACGACAAGCGACATAACAGCCCCAACAAAGCCGAGTCCCTGCACACAAACGATCTTCTTACCACTGTTCGTTTGGGCAAACTCGTTCAGCTGGCGTTTGTCATCCAAAACTTCAGGGATGGGATAGTCGATGCCGGAAATGGTGCTTGCAGATGTTCGAACCGCTTTCTTCGTTGCCATTCTCTCCAATCGTATTTCCTATCGAAAACTCATTTCACCATACGACGAAAGTATCGTCATACGCTACCAGGTCTTCCCCTCAATCCAGAACCGATGCCACAGGGCAAGGTTTAACAGATTCCAAACATTCTGCCCTGCCCTGCGTTTTCCTCTTGCCAAATCACCGAACAGCGACTCAACAAAATCGCGACGAAAATATCCTTCTCGCACGAACGCAGAATCGAGCACAGTTGCCCGGGCGAACGAATTCCATTCGCCGCGCAGCCATTCGGAAATTGGGGCAGCAAATCCTTGTTTGGGTCGGTCGATTATTCCTTGTGGAATGATTCCTTCAACAGCTTTTTTCAGGATGTACTTTGTAGTTCCATTTTTGATTTTCAATCTTGATGGAATGTGCATCGAGTACTCGACGAGACGATGGTCCAGGAACGGAACTCGTGCCTCGACCGAGGTCGACATTGAGACCTTGTCTACTCGCATGAGCAGCAACTCCGGCAGCCTGTTCTTAAAGTCGACGTAGATCATCCTTTGCAAATACTCGGCATTCGGTAGACTTCGTACCAATCCCTTATGCCAATTCGCAACCGAATCCGATCCAACACGCATTTCCGAAGCCAGGCGGCCATTCAGCATGCGGCGCTTGTGGGTCTCCGTGAAATCAATAGCCCCGCCCCAGTAGGCCTCGTCCCCTTCGACAGCCCGACGGACATAATCAAGGGCAAGA
This sequence comes from Bacteroidota bacterium, assembly GCA_041478155.1. Lineage (GTDB taxonomy): Bacteria > Bacteroidota > Ignavibacteria > UBA10030 > UBA10030 > JBGOVN01. Next base: position 3,223 of record JBGOVN010000079.1, read on the forward strand.
TAGTTGTGGCCCGATGCCAGCATAGGCGTTGCCGCATGATGGAGAGCGTTTCGCATCACAAAAGGCATCGCGCGGACTGTTTTCCACGCCCACTCATAGAACTGGAGTTCCCGCTTCATCCACTGATAGCCCGCAAATTGTTCGTCACTTCCTTCCCCCACCTGCACGACAATCGTTCCGTTGTCCCTCGCGAGTTTCGAGACAAAATACAACGGAATGCAGACCGGGTCTGCAAGGGGCTCGTCCTGGTGATAGATCAGCTTTGGCAGGAAATCGAACGCGTCCTTCTGGTCGATAATGACTTCATGATGGTTCGTCTTGAATTCGCTTGCGATCTGTCGTGCGTAATGAAGTTCGTTGTATTTCTCAAGATCCTTGAATCCGACCGAGAACGTATCGACCGGCCGGTCCATCAGCTCGGCCATCAACGCGACATTCGTGCTTGAATCGATGCCACCGCTCAGGAAGACTCCGAACGGCACGTCGCTCATCATCCGGTCTTTGACCGACTGTTTCAATAATGTCCGGATCGTCTGGATGCATGACTCTTCTGTCATCGTATAATCGTCAGACAGAAGGCGCGAGCTCGACACGGGCGTCCCGTCAAGGTCGATCGAGGGTTGTTGGCCGGCGGCAACAACATCCCAGTACTGATCCCTGCGCACTGTTCCATCATGATCGACAACCATTCGATGTCCCGCTTCCAGTTTGTAGATATCCTTGAACATCGTCATCGGCGCGGGCGGTACCAGAAACGTTAAATAGTGTTGCAGCGATTCCTCGTCCATTGCGCGATGAACGGAAGGATGTTGGAGAATCGCCTTGATCTCGGAGCCGAAAATGAAATTCCCTCCCGCGAAGGTATAATACACCGGCTTTATACCGATCCGGTCGCGGACGACAACCAGTCGTTTCTTCACATCGTCCCACAACGCTATCGCAAACATTCCGAGCAATTTGTGGACGAATTCAAGACCGTACTCCTGATACGCGTAGATTACCGTCTCTGAGTCGGACCGGGAACGATACCGATATCCCTTTGCTTCGAGTTCCTGCCGAAGGGTCAAATGGTTGTAAATCTCACCGTTCAACATGATCGTCACCGTCCCATCCGGGGAATGCATCGGCTGATGGCCGGCGGGAGATAAATCGACGATCGAGAGGCGGCGAAACCCAAAGCCGACGCGACGGTCCGGCGAGACGAATGTTCCGGAATCGTCGGGCCCGCGATGGCGAATCGCATCGCTCATTCTTACAAGCATCGACTCGTCGAATGTCGGAGTCGAATTACCGTAATTCAATATGCCGCAGATGCCGCACATACAAAAGTCAAAAGGAAAAAGTCAAAAGTGAAAAGTGAAAGTTAAAGGTTATAAGTTGCAAGTTGTAAGTTGAGAATTATAGGCTGCCGCGTCGACCTCCATCAGAATGTGGAGGGCTTTACGCAGGAATGGCTTCGCCTGCACCAGTTGGTTTCTTCTTCCTTCTCCAATCGTTGAATCCCGAACCAAACAAGCCGGCCAGGACTATGATGTTTGCGCCGAGGCTCAGTTTTTTTCCAAGATAAAACCCGTTCGGTTCAAATTTCATCGTAAGCTTGTGAGAACCGGCGGGAACAACAACCCCGCGGAAGAGGTAGTCGAGGCGATAGATCGTCGTCTCGTTGCCGTCAAGAAACGCCTTCCAGCCTGCGGGATAATACGCTTCGCTCACGAAGAGCAGATTGCTGCCAGTCGCAGTCACCTTCAGTTCGAGATCCTGAATACCATAGTGGACGAATTCGACTTCAGCTTTTCCTTGTGGGGGCTCGATCAAAATTTTTGGATCCTCGGAGAGATACGCGACATCCGCTGGATTAAACGATATCGTTGCAATCTTGTTCAAAATATCCAGATTATTTTTAATCTCGTACCGGTTGACAAAAAAGGCGCGCGGCGTCGGTGAACGAAACTTATAGACCTTGTAATCGCGTCCGCTGTATCCAAGCTCCATGGTTCCGCTTGAATCAGTTGTGTTGCTGATGATATATTTGACGTTCATAAGCTGCCAAACGAGCGGATTGCCGACGCCGGCCACGTCGACCATATCCTGGTACGCCCGCATCTTGGCACCCTGATATCCATACGCGCTCTGGATCTTCCAATATGCGAGCGTATTGTCGTAGGGCGGCTGGTTGTCTTTGAACATGAGAGTTCGATACAAGGATGAATCTTGCTGCAGATAGTGGACAAAATCCGGTGCAGTGAAAATCTCGGATTGTTGCCTCCGGTCCATCGGATCCATTCGCCGTTTGTCGATCCTCCACAGGTCGGAAGCAACAACAACGACCAGGACAACAGCGAGCGTCGGATACCGAAGGAGACCTTTCAGGTAAAGAAAAAATGTTCCGAACGTTACAAGAAGGAACCCAAGCGCACAATACAAATCCGTCATCACCGTATCGACGACAACGTTGTAGAATTCCCTCACCACCTCCACTTGACGGCTCCCGATGGAACGAGAGATATATTTCCCGACTTCCTGAAACGGGAACAAGCTGGAATACATGTCTT
>JBGOVN010000173.1:0-4051 GCA_041478155.1 Bacteroidota bacterium
ACTTAAGTCCACGGTGACGTCGAAGGACTTCGTTAAAGCACAATTCCTCCCTCTGCAACCGTTTATCGTCAAATCCGTCACAGGAAAAATCAGGCCGACGACCCTTACCGTCAATTCAGGGAGCAGCGGCTTGGCACTGGGTGACGCTTCGAGCAAGTTTGGCGGGTCGTTCAGCTTTGACTCGGTCAAGATTGCGCTCAACCTCGGCATGTCCGGCGGTTTTCCCGTGAAATACAATCTTCAACTGGTTGCGATGAATCGCAAGACGATACCGGCGAAGGTCGAGTCGTTACTTGTTCCTCCGGCGAACGGGATCATCAATGCAAGTCCGAACCAATTCACGCAAATTGTGCTCGATAACTCAACGGGGCTCAATACGTTCCTGTCGAAATTCTTCCCCAATCTTCCCGATTCGTTCATCGTTCGCGGCAAGGTGGAAATCAATCCTCTACAGGGGGGAGTGTTTGGGTCAGGCCAGATCTACGACACAACAAAAATCTACTCTTCGATCAATACATTCTTCCCGCTGAAGATTGGCCTTACGAACGGCCGGTACGTGGACGTTTCCGCCATGGGCGGAAACGTTGACAGTTCGACCCTCGCTTCTGTACAGAAGGCGTCCCTGGTTTTTGATTTTGACAATGGAATTCCTCTTCAATTTGGATTCCGGGCGGCCTACCTGGGCAGGAATAAGACTACGGGCCTGAGGGACACGCTCCTCCGGTTGCCGCAGAACGGATCATCCTACATCGTGCTCGGATCTCCCGTCGATGCGGCGGGATCGTCGGCCGGCGTGACAAATTCGGTGTTCGCCATCAGCCTTGCCGCAGCGGATATGAAAGGCCTCGCGGCATCTGATTCCGTCTACGTCCGCTTCGATATGATTACATCCGGCACGCCCGGCCAGCCAGTAAAAATCAGGAAGACGGACACGATTCGCATGAGGGCCGGGGCGAACATGATATTCCAAATTAACAAACCAAAGTAGGATTGTGAAGAGACAATTTATCCATTGCGCTGTTCTCCTGACTCTTCTTGCGAATGTTGTTCAGGCGCAGGGCCGAACGGACACGCGTGGCGTCGGGATGGCGAGGTCTAGCGTTGCCGGATCTCGGGGTGTTAACGCCCTGGGGATCAATCCCGCCAACATTGCTCTTGAGGATCGGCTGCCGTTTACGCTCTCGATCATGAATTTTGGCTTTAAGGCCGGAAGCGATCTCATCAGCTATGACATTTACAAAGATTATTTTACCGGCGTCCCCGACTCAACGGGTACTCGGGTCGCGAAATTCCTCACTCCTGCAGATAAGGACAGGCTCATCTCGCTGATCCCCGAGGCCGGTTCAACTCAATTTGCTCTGGACGTTTCTGAATTCGCTGTGGATTACCGCACAGAACGATTCGGGGGGATTGCATTCGGCATGACCGAGCACATCGGCGCAAGGTTTGACCTGCCGAGAGAGTATTTCAAGTTTCTGCTGATAGGTACAGATACCTCGACGACAACGACATACAACTTCCAGGGAACCGATGTCTCCGCATGGTGGTGGAGGGAGTACAACCTTTCCTATGCGATGCGCTTGCCGATTCAGCCTCCGTTCGTCAACGACCTGTATGTGGGAATCGGAATAAAGTTTGTTCGGGGATACGCCATGATGCAGACCGAACGATACAGCGGGTCGATCAGGAGTAACCCGCAACTGCTGAGTGCAAACTTTAATTTCCTCATCAACCGGTCGGGAGCCGATTTCATTGCCGAGGATAGTTCGGGCAATTCAAAATCAAGCTTTAGCGCTACTCCCGAACCCGGGGGAAACGGGACGGGCTTTGATATCGGTCTGTCGAGCGAGATCATCACCGGCCTGAGGGTTGGGTTGAGCATTACGGACATCGGTAAGATTACGTGGGAAAAGAATCTGGTTCAAACTTCCGCGTCAGCGTCCATCACGACATCGGATCCGTTCAGTCAGGCGACGCAGGATAGTTTGAAAAACGCGCTAAAAGGAAAGAACGGTCCCGGCCAATCATTCACCAGCGCGCTGCCGACAACGTTGCGACTTGGCGCTACACTCGAGTCGGAGAAACTGCCGTTTCTTAATTTCCTGCCCGGAAAAATGTTGCTGGAAGTTGACTATATGCAGGGGTTGAACAATTCGATGGGAAATACGACCAAGCCGAGAGCCTCATTGGGCATGGAATACAGAATTATTCCATTGCTTCCGCTGAGGACAGGAATTGCGGTAGGGGGTGGCGATCAGTTCCGATGGGCGGCGGGCTTCGGGTTGGATTTCTACGCTGTGAGCTTCGACCTCGCAACCGAGAATCTTGGCATGCTCTTCTCGCTGCAAAGCTTTAACCTCTTCTCGATCTCTGCCGGCCTTCGTATCAGGCTCTAGCCTCTCGTTTTTTCCCGCTTCACACTACAGGATATAACGACTCAAATCGCGGTTCTTCACAATCGAGTTCAGTTTTGCCTGAACGTGCTCTCGTGTGATGACGATGTTCCTGGATTTTAGTGCATCGGGAGCGTCGAACAGAAGCTCTTCGAGTAACGTCGTCATGATCGTATGCAGTCTCCGCGCGCCGATGTTCTCCACCTGCTCGTTGACCTCAAAGGCAATTTTCGCAATTTCCCCGACAGCTCCTTCGTCAAATTCAATATCGACCCCTTCCGTGCGTAAGAGCGCGCTGTACTGTTTCAAGAGTGCATTCTGTGGAAGTGTGAGGATCTTCACAAAATCCGCTTCACTGAGACTTTGGAGCTCGACGCGGATAGGAAACCGTCCCTGAAGCTCGGGGATGAGGTCGGACGGCTTGGCAACGTGAAACGCGCCCGATGCGATGAAGAGAATATGGTCGGTCTTTACCATGCCGTACTTCGTCAGCACACTCGAACCTTCGACGATTGGCAGGAGGTCTCGCTGCACACCTTCGCGCGAGACGTCGGGCCCGGACGTCTGGCCGCGTGCGCTCGCAATCTTATCGATCTCGTCGATGAAGACGATGCCGGAATTCTCGACGCGATGGAGTGCTTCCTTGACCACTTTCTCCATGTCGATCAGCTTCTGCGATTCCTCCTGAAGGAGGATCATCCTCGCCTCGCCCACGCTCAATTTCCGATTCTTGCTCTTTTTCGGCATGATACTGCTGAAGACGTCCTGGATGTTGATGCCCATCTCTTCGAGGCTGACCGGACCCATGACCTGCATGATTGGGGCCTGTGGCGCCGTTACTTCCAGATCGACCATCCTCTCGTCCAACGATCCATTCCGCAGTTTCTCCCTGAATTTCTGACGCGTACTCTCGTGCTCATCGTCCGGCCCTGCAGTTGAGGCAGGTTCCGGAAACTCGTTCGGTTTGTTCCGTCGTGACGGCGGAACGAGTAGATCGAGAAGTCGGTCTTCCACGAGTTCCGCAGCCTTGTTCTGCACTTCGGAGGTCCGCTCTGCTTTCACGAGGTTGACGCCGATTTCCGTGATGTCACGGATCATCGATTCAACATCACGGCCTACGTAGCCGACCTCTGTAAACTTCGAAGCCTCGACTTTAAGGAATGGAGCGCCGGCAAGCTTCGCGAGCCTCCGGGCAATTTCCGTCTTGCCGACTCCCGTCGGTCCTATGAGGATAATGTTGTTCGGCATGATCTCTTCGCGCAGGCCCTCGCCGACCTGAAGGCGACGCCAGCGATTTCGAAGCGAGATGGCAACAGACTTCTTCGCGTTTTGCTGTCCGATGATGTACTTATCCAGCTCTCGAACGATCTCGCGCGGGGTCAGTTCGTGCACGCCGTTTTGCTTATGCTTGGCCATGGGAAAAAAGTTTCAAGTTCCGAGTTCAAAGTTTAAAGTTTAAAGTGACGAGCCATCAAAGGGGAGTCTATCTCTCAGAGTTCTTCGATATGAAAATTTTTGTTTGTATAGATGCAGATCTCCGAAGCCGCATCGAGTGACTCCCTCACGATCTCTTTCGCGGAGAGTTTTGTATGCTTTGTCAACATGCGTGCCGCCGCGAGCGCATAGCTTCCTCCGGAACCGACGGCAACAATTCCATC
>JBGOVN010000014.1:0-11412 GCA_041478155.1 Bacteroidota bacterium
CGATGATGGAAAAAAGGGGAGGGAAGACGGGGAATGAAAAGCTTGAGAAGCGAGGTGAGATCAAAGAAAAACGAGGGGAAAGAATGGAAAAAAGGGGTGAGGTGAAGGAGAAGAGAGGTGGGAGAATGGAGAAGCGAGGGGAGAGGTTGGAGAAGAAGGCCGAGGCGAAGCAGAAGAAAGTCAATTGAATTGCATTTCGTGGCTCATTTCATGAATATCGGAAAGCGGTCTTGAGAAATCTTGACCGCTGCCTCTTCATCCATTCCCTATTCGAATGACAACAAAACAGCTGGACCCAAAGCCGTTTTCACGTCGTGAATTGCTGAGGATTTCACCCCTTCTCCTCCTTGCCGGATGCGACCTATCCCCAGGCGGAGGATCGGAACCTATTCTCAAGTCTTTCCAAAAATTTAACGACTGGGTGCAGTCAAAGGTTTTCAACCCCGCATTGCTTGCGCCGGAATATTCGAATGCACAGATCACTCCGGAGGAAGGGTTTCGTGTCAACGGCAAAGACGCAGAGGACCCACAAATTGACACCGACAATTGGACCCTCACCGTCGAAGGCATCGTCTCGAGACCGGGAGCGTTTACCCTCGACCAGATCAAATCGATGACGAAGCGCGTTATGAACACGCGACACTGTTGCGTCGAAGGTTGGAGCATGATACCGCGGTGGGGAGGTACTCCTTTGCGCGAACTCCTTGAACATGTCGGCGCCGACCCCAGCGCTGGCTACATTACCGTCGAATGTGGTGACGACTATTCTACATCGTACGATATGCCCAGCGCTCGACATCCGCAGACTCTCTTATGTTACGAAGCATACGATAAACCACTGACACTCTCCCATGGGGCTCCCGTCAGAATTGTGATGCCAACAAAGCTCGGTTACAAGAGCGCGAAATGGGTGAACAAGATCATCGTCACGAACGAGAAGCCCGGAGGATATTGGGAAGACCAGGGTTATGATTGGTTTGCGGGACTATGAAGATAACCTCTCTACGTCGCCTCTTGTTCTGTTGCTCGATCCTCGTGGTTCTCCCGGGATGCTCGGGCGAGAAAAAGGAAACCGTTGTGGTCACTGTCATTGAGAAGACAAAGACCTACCACCGCAAAGAATGCGCTCCGGTACACATGGCCAGAACGATAGACATGAGTTTGAGTGAGGCCAAAACGAAAAAACTAAAAGCTTGCCCGGTATGCAAGCCCGACCTCCAATGACCGCTCCCACGGCAGCTCGCGAGTACCAACACCCGCTCGTGATTCGGCTGACGCACTGGCTGAATTTTGCCGCACTCGGAATCATGGTTTCCAGCGGGTTGCGCATCTACAACGCATCGCCGATCTGGGATTTTACCATGCCTGCTCCCTTTACTCTCGGCGGTTGGCTTGCCGGGGCTCGTATGTGGCACTTCTTCGGGATGTGGCTTTTCTTCCTTAACGGTCTTGCGTGGGTTGCATACAATCTTATCAGCAGCCACGGCCGGCAGACGACGATTTTTCACAGGGCCGATGTTCCGGGTCTCCTTCCCATGATCAAGTTCTATCTGAGAATCAAGAAAGACCATCCCCCGACTCGAAAGTATAATTCTCTTCAGAAGATCACCTACACGTGCATCCCTCTCCTCGCGCTTGGATCTGTTCTAAGCGGCGTCTCGATATACTGGCCTGTGCAATTTCACTCCGTAACATATCTCTTTGGCGGCTACGACGTTGCGCGTGTCTGGCATTTCCTGTTTACGGCGGCATTCGTGTTTTTCTTCTTTGGCCATATTTTTATGGTGACAATCTCCGGCTGGCAAAATTTTGTCTCAATGATAACGGGATGGAAAAGCCTGTCGGGGACTGTCAGAGGACCGCAACGAGTGGCGCAGAGAGGCCGAACGTGATGCAATTCTACCCCTTCGAATCGGACTGGTTGCTCCAGCCTTAATCAATGAATCCCCTCATTTCTTTTCTCATCATTTTCTCACAACTCCTGACCACTCCATCAGTCCCATCCTCACAGAAAACAACTACTTCGGCCTTTCGGGCGAAGCGGGGGACTGGGTTGGCAAACGCGCTCCGGAAATTTCCGCCGGTGACTGGATCAATTCCAAACCACTCAAACTCAGCAACCTCAAGGGACGTGTAGTCTTGCTCGAGTTCTGGGCGTTCGGCTGTTGGAATTGCAGGAACACGATCTCGTCGATGAAGCAGTGGCATAAGAAATACGGCGGGACGGAGTTTGTGATTATCGGAATCCATACTCCAGAGTTCGACAACGAAAAAAAATTGGAAAAGGTCATCGAACAATCGAAGGAATTGGGTATCGAATATCCCATCGTGACGGACAACAAGTATCAGACCTGGGACTCATTCAAGCAGGAATACTGGCCCGTCCTCTACCTGATCGACAAACGAGGTATCATCCGATACGTCCGCATCGGGGAAGGGAACTATGAAGAGACCGAGAGGTGGATTACGACTCTCGTTGTCGAGAAATAAACAATACACTCTGGATCTAAATCCTCTCAAGCCGCTACTGCTATTGTTGTAGCCGCATCGCCACACCCTCGCCTTCCTTGATTGTCCTTCGATTTCTGTCTATATTGAGTTAAAAATCACCAGAAAGGACAATTCCTGGTAACATTTACAACGCAACGACTTGAAGCGATTTTCCAAAGTTTTGTCGGAAAGCGAATAGCTGTTGTTGGCGACTTGATGCTCGACCGCTATTTCTGGGGGTCGGTTAACCGCATTTCCCCCGAAGCCCCTGTCCCGGTCGTCGACGTCGTGGAAGAATCAACTCGACTCGGCGGAGCTGCAAACGTCGCGAACAATATCGCATCGCTGGGAGGAATCCCCGTAATGGTCGGAGTGATAGGAGACGACCAGAACGGCAAGAACATCCTCGGTATCGTTGAAGAGATGAAATTTCCGACGTCGGGGATGATTACGGACTCTTCTCGACCCACGACGCTGAAAACACGCGTCATCGCAAATCATCAGCACGTCGTGCGCATAGACCACGAGGTGAAGGTCGACATCGACGGATCGATACAGAAGAAGATCCTTGATGCGATGAAACATCAAATAAAAACGCTGGACGGAATCATCCTCGAGGATTACAACAAAGGAGTTTTGACCAAGCAGTTGATCAAGGACACCATCGCCCTCGCGAATGAATACGGAAAAATCATCGCGGTCGATCCAAAATTCAATAATTTCTTCGAGTACCAGGAAGTCACAGTCTTCAAGCCGAACAAAAAGGAGACAGAAGAGGCACTCGGTCGTCGGCTTCATTCCATGAACGACATCGAGAGTGCGGGGCGCGATCTCTTACAGCGTCTTCGGGCACGCAACGTACTGTTGACACTTGGAGAGCGAGGGATGGTGCTCATCGAACGCAAGGGTCCCATGACGCACATCCCGACCGCGGCCAGGAAGGTTGCTGATGTTTCCGGTGCAGGTGATACTGTCGTTTCAACGCTCACAATGGCTTTGGCAGCAGGATCGGATATTCGAGAGGCGGCAACCTTGGCGAACTATGCCGGAGGAATTGTCTGCGGGGAAGTCGGCATCGCGCCAGTCGCTCGAAAGGTCCTCTACGAGACGGTTCTCGAACAATCCAACCACGCGGCTACGGAGTAAGATGGGAGAGATAGTTTCCAGGTCGCAGCTTATCGACCTCCGCAAGAAACTGAAACAGCAGAAGAAAAAGATCGTATTTACAAATGGCTGTTTCGACATTCTCCATCGTGGGCACGTCGAATATATGGCGAAAGCAAAGTCGCTCGGCGATGTGCTGGTGGTAGGGGTCAACACAGACAGGTCGGTACGGCTGCTGAAGGGTCCGCGGCGTCCCATCGTCGAAGAGGGAGACCGGGCTGCCGTCATTGCCGCGTTAGGGGCTGTCGATTTCGTATGTCTATTTGATGAAGAGACTCCCGCGGAGCTTATTCGGGACCTCGTTCCGGATGTCCTTGCCAAGGGAGCCGACTGGCCGATTGAAAAAGTTGTAGGGCGGGATACTGTCGAGCAAGCGGGAGGAAGTGTGCGGACGATTGACATTGTCCCGAACCGTTCGACCAGCGCGATCATCGAGAAGATACTTCGGATGGGCTCCGAAGACTCGATGAACTCATGAACGGGACCTTGCCGCAATGGATGGTTTTCTGTGAGAAAAATACTTCGTGCCACATATTATCTCGGCGTCATCATCATTTTTGTTTTGATCGCCGCCGCCGGATTCACTCAAACCCGGGCGTTTCGCTCGTTCCTCCACTATTACATTCTCGCCAACTATCATCAGGTTCTTAACGCTCAACTTCGATTCGAGAGGATCGAGGGGAACTTGGTGAGCGGATTCTCTGTCCACAATGTAAGCGTTCAAAATGCCGGGACAGATCTCTTCCACGCTGACCGGATTGAGTTTCGGTACGACCCTTTGGGATTCATTTTCAAACGCATTCCGGTGAGTCGCGTCACCATCGTCCATCCGACGATTCACCTCTTCCGCTCTTCGGCTGGAGTCTGGAACGTCGAACACCTTGCCCGCCCAGCTGCGGGTGATTCAACACCATCGCCATGGAAAATCGACCTCAAACACATTGAACTCATCGGCGCAACTGTCACACTGACTGATTCGCTGGCGCTCCTCCAACGCTTGGAACCCGTACCCGACGGCGTGCTTGACTACTCCAACTTCACGCTCGACTCGCTGGGCCTTATTGCAACTGCGCAGGTATCGGCCGACAGTTATGGACTGCAAATCAAGGATTGGTCATGGCGCTCTGCAAACACGCGGATAAAACTCGTCCATATGCGGGGTGATTTTGCCGTCTCGCAGCAGGAGGCGGTTATTCGAAATCTTTTCCTGGAGACCGAACATTCACGCCTCCGCCTCGACGCCGGAATACAAAACACCAACATCTTGCGCGTGACCGGGCTCAAGGAACTTGAAACAAGACCCGTCACCATCTCGCTCAGAGTTGAGAACATCGACGCGACAGAGTTAAAACGATTCCTCTATCCATACGTGGATTTTTTGGATCAGGACTTTCGGCTGCAGTTGAAGTGCGGCGGAACGTTGGGCCGACTCTCCGTAACGCAATGTGCCGTCGAGACACCCCGATCGCTCATTCAGACCGAGGGCATGATATTCAATCTTCACAAATCGGAGGAGCTTCGTCTCGAACTTTCTTGCACCGATAATAAAGTCGACCCCCGCGACCTTGTTGCACATCTTCCCGGACTACACCTGCCCGACCTGAGCGCTCTCGGAACATTCCATTATTTCCTTGCCTTTGAAGGATCGCCGAACGATTTCCGAGCTCACCTCGTCGAGAATTCGGATGTCGGAGGTTTGGACGCAACGGCTTCGATCAAGATCGACAAGGGGCTCATTTCGTACGAAGGAAGTGCACGGACACGATCTTTGAATCTCGCTCCCCTTGTAGGGGACAAAGCATTGCAGAGCGACCTGAATTCGATAATAACATTCAACGGGGACGGGCTCGACCTTGCAACTTTGAGCGGCGTCGCGAAGGTTGAGATGGACAGCTCGCAATTCTACCAGTTGCCCGTCGGCCCAACCGTCCTCGTCGCCGACATTGCCCAGCGTCAGCTCCATTCGCACGTGTCTGCAAACGTTCGCTCGACGAACTACGATTTCTCCGCCAATGTTCGGTTCGGTGACAATCACGGGATGGAGTATGGCCTTGAGGGAATTGTCAACTCACTTGACCTTTCAGATCTTCTTCACAGCACCGGGTACGAGAGTGACCTCTCGTTCAGGTTTCACGCGTCGGGCAAAGTGTTCGGCGGAGTAACGTCGGCTTCGGCGGCGCGCCAGGATTCAGTGGTCATCAATTTTCTGGAATCGTCCTTTGCAAAGCAGAGTTTTCGTAATTCCACGGTTGCCGTCCGATACGATGCCGTCGACAGTCTTCAACGATTGCTCAGCGTCAGATCCGATGTGGCGGACGTCGATGTAAAAGGAACGTTCACCCCCGAATCGTTTGTCTCGACGATCCAACATGGCGTCGAAATCATCGGAACCTCAATTGCAAGTCGTCTCGCAGACCTCGACTCAGTCCATTCACCCGGCTCCGGAATCGTACTGCAAGCTCCTTCCACTCCGTCGATGAGCGGTCGGCCTGAACTCGTGGAAGCGCAATTCAGTATTCGGGCGAAAAATCTTTTCCCGCTCGGGATATTCCTTCATGAAGACCTCGTCGGTGCGGGTACAGTAGACGGGGAAGCGGTCGGAAGCCTCGACGACCTCCTTCTCTCCGGATCAGCGACAGTCGATGAGGCCTCATACGAGACAGCGCGTGATATCGTGGCAATCAAGAACTCTTCGGCCACATTCTATTTCAACGGCCTGTCTCGTTCTTCACCTTCCCGTTCGGTAAGCTCTTCTCTCGACATCAAAGCGGATGAGTTCAGATACAATAAGGTCTGGTTTCAGCATCCGTCCCTCTCGTTGGTCGGAGAAACTGATTCGAGTGCCTTCCAGATGTCCGCCCTTGTCGATTCGACAGTTCAGGTCGACTTGGCGGGAACGGCGCAATTTCGATCCCGACTCCTCGCGTTGGATCTTTCGAGCATCAAGGTTGAAACGGGATCGTATGCATTTGAAAACATTGAACCAATCTCCGTCACAGCCGGGCGGGACTGGTTCCACTTCAAAAATTTCCGTCTCGTCCACGACGCCGAGGAAATTGAAGCCAACGGTTACTTTAATCCTGACGGTGCGTCCGACGTTACGATTGAGCTGCGGGGGTTTCTCGCGAACAACCTGCGGCAAGTTCTCGCCCGGTCAAAATTCGCCGAATCCGTGGCTGATATTGGAGGTGCTGTCAACCTGACATTTACGCTTCGCGGTTCGCTTGAACGTCCGAATGTCTCCATCGTTTCACGCGCCGATGGCGTACGGGCTCGCGACAAAGTTTTCGGTTCGGTCGAGACAAACCTCTCCTACAATGACCATCTCTTGAATGTCTACGTTCGTTTCCGCAGTCGTCCCGAGGATTTGCTTGCAGTCCCCGACCTCCTTCTTAGCGGGAGCATGCCGTATGAATTCTCTCTCAAAGGTGAAGAGGACCGTGCGCACCCGGGGGTAGTCGACCTGCTTCTTCAGTCGAAGGGACTTCGGCTTGAGTTCCTGGAACCCTTCATTCCTGAACTGAGCAACCTCAGCGGCCTCATCGTATGCGATATGAAGATGACGGGTTCGACGGATGCACCCCGCTATGAAGGCTCGATGTCGATACAAGGAGCTAGGTTTCTTTTTAAGCCGCTCGGAATTCAGTACCTCCTGAGCGGAGAATTCGTTCCGACGGCTGATGGAATTCAACTGCAGAACTTCGTTATTAAAAACCTGCCTCAAGACCGTTCAGACGGGGCAATGAACGTGTCGGGCCCCTTCACGATGTCGGCACTGACATTTAAGGATTTTGATTTTCTTTTGAGCGGGCAACTCCTCGTGATGAAGGAAACCTCTTCCAGACCGAATCAGAGTATCTACGGAAATCTTTTTGCCGCGACGGGTCCGGCGGGGATTCGTTGGCAGGGAAATTTGGCCCAGTCATATGTCCGGGGTGAGATGGTAATCAAGAGTGCAAGTCTGACACTACCTCCAGACCGTGACTCGCCGTCCATGGCCAATCGCTCGATTAAAGTCGTATTCAAGGATGATACTTCCAAGTCGCCGCCAGTCCTTTCGGAGGAGGCAATTCGTCTGAAGAACGCGAAAAGACTCTTCGCACAACTAGGTCGTTCTGATCCGGACGGAAGCGGTTCTTCCGGATCTAAAGCATCGCCGGCCGAGCCCACGACATCATTTCTCGACAGGATCAATTATGACCTGCGTATCGAAACGCAGGGGACAACGCAACTGAAATTTGTGTTCACCACTCAGACGAACGAAGAATTGTTTGCCGACTTGCAGGGAAGTCTTTCATTTTCCAAGACCCCCTCAGCGACTCACCTGACGGGTGAGGTCGAGGTCGGGGATCGTTCGTACTACAACTTTTTCAAAAAGTTTCAAGCGAAGGGAAAACTCCTCTTCACAGGCGATCCGCTCAATCCTGAATTGTTCATTACGGCACGGTACGAGGGGATTCACGATACATCGACCGTCGCGGGCGGGACAGGCAAGGGTGAAAAAGTCGCGGTCATTATCGACATCACGGGAACACGCAAGGAACCGAAGCCGAAGATGTCACTCGAGATCGGGGGGCAAAAAGATACGAAGCGAGACGCGGAATCGGACGGAATCTCCTTCATTCTCACCAATCAGTTCCGGGACGAACTCACAGACCAACAGCGGCGAAGCGTTCTTGGCTCAAACGTGGGCTACGGCCTTGCATCGGGCGTGCTCTCCGGGCCTTTAACCGAAATGTTGAGGAGGCAGACCGGCATTATCCAGTCGGTTGACGTTCTCTACTACGGGGGAAGAGGATCGTTCGGTGAAGCGGCGGATGTGCGGCTCACAGGCCAACTCGGTAACGCCGTGATACGTCTCGGCGGACACGTCTTGAACGATTTGGGGAACACGAATGCGAGCGTTGAAGTGCCGATGAGCAGCATCGTCGGTTCGACCGATCTCAGGAATCTCATCTTGACACTCGAGAGGAAAGTCGAAGGCGTCGAGACCAACGACGAACGGAGAACGGCTTCGAACGGCGCTCGTCTCTTCTACCGAATATCTTTCTAACCATTTCTCACTCTTTCAGTCTCGGTCAATCAACAGTGGAATCTTCAGAAGCGATTCAAAGTAAAATTCTTTCCTTCCTTGAGCGCCATCCTGGTGAATTATTCAAATCGAAGGAACTCTCGCGTCGGTTGGGTTTCGCCAACGAGAAGGACTATCAATTGTTCATGCAAGCGCTCCGTGTGCTTCAGGATGCCCGCAAGGTGAGCCGTGTGAAGGGAAAACAATTCGGCCATCTTCACGTGCAGCAACAGATCACCGGCATTCTGCAGATGACAAAACAGGGATTTGGATTTGTTGCGGTCGAAGGTTCCGAAGAAGAGATTTTCATCGCTTCCTCGATGATTGGTACGGCGATTCACGGCGATACTGTCGAGGTGTCGTTGTTTGCTCCGAAGGCTGCGCGGCAGGGAGAGGACGCCAAGCGGGAAGGCGAAATCACACGGGTTGTTCGGAGGGCCCGACAGACGATCGTCGGGACTATCGAAAGGGCAAAGAATTCCTTCCAGGTCGTTCCCGATGACAGAAAAATTATTCGCGATATCATCGTTGCAACGGACCAGACAAAGAACGCAAAGGAAGGCGACAAAGTTGTTGTCGAGATCGACTCGTGGGGGAAACAGCACTTTAACCCGGAAGGTCATGTCATTGAAGTGCTCGGTAGAGCGGGCGAAGTATCGGCTGAGATACTCTCCATCGCACGCGAGTTCAAATTGCCCATGTCGTTCCCTCCGGAAATACTCCGCGCAGCAGAAGCAATCGACGGGAGGATTCCGGAGTCGGAGATCAAGCGTCGGTTGGACTTTCGTTCCCACACCTGTGTTACGATTGACCCCATCGATGCGAAGGACTTCGACGATGCAGTCTCGCTCGAAACTCAATCCGACGGCGATGTTCGTCTCGGAGTCCACATCGCTGACGTCTCGTACTACGTCGTCGAGGGAAGTCTCATAGACCAGGAAGCGATCAAGCGCGCCACGAGCGTCTATTTTCCGAACGGCGTCATTCCGATGCTTCCTGAAAAACTCTCCAACGAACTCTGCAGCCTCCGACCCGACGAGGACCGATTGGCGTTTTCGGTCTTCATAAACCTCACGCCGCGCGGGGCTGTCAAAGACTACGAGATCGTTGAGACGGTCATTCGAAGCAAACGACGTTTTACCTACGAGGAAGTACAGACGCTCCTGAAGGAAGACAGCAACAAGGACGCAGACCGTCCGGGAGAAGAATTCGCGCCACTGCTGCGTGAGATGTATGCGCTGAGTTCAATGCTGACGAAGAAACGGATGAAGGATGGAAGCATCGATTTCGATTCGGCAGAAGCAAAATTTCAATATGATGAGACGGGAAAGCCGAGCGCCATCATAAAGAAAGTCCGGCTTGAGAGTAACCGTCTTGTGGAAGAATTCATGCTCCTTGCAAACAGAGTTGTCGCAATGCACGTTGGCCTGTCAAAAAAAGAGGAACACCCGAAGCCCTTCATTTATCGTATCCACGACTCTCCCGACCCCGACCGCATTCGCGAGCTGTCGTTGTTCGTCGAAAAATTTGGCTACAAACTTCCGGTTGACGGAGGAGTCCCTTCGAAGGTGCTTCAAAAACTTTTGGAAGAAATCAAGGGCTCGGAAGTCGAGAATGTTATCAACGAAGTGGCGCTGCGGTCGATGGCAAAAGCAATTTATTCCGACAAAAACATCGGCCACTACGGTCTTGCCTTTGACTATTACACTCATTTCACTTCGCCGATCAGGAGATACCCCGACCTCCTCATCCATCGTCTTCTGAAGAGATACCAGGGTCCTCTGCCGCTTCAGGAACGAGAGGAAATTCGCAAACGACTGCCGTTCATAGCGAAACAGTCGTCCGACATGGAGAGGGTGGCGATGGAGGCAGAACGGGCTGCTGTCAAGGTCATGCAGGTGGAGTACATGAAGCGTCATCTCGGCGATGAATTCCAGGCTGTCGTATCGGGAGTCACGCATTTTGGAATGTTCGTGGAGATCAATGATATACTCGTTGAGGGGATGATCCACGTTCGCGACCTCGACAACGACTACTACGTCTATGATGAAAAAAAATATTCACTCATCGGCCGACGAACAGGTCAACAGTATCGTTTAGGAGACATAGTGTTCGTTAAAGTCCTCAGAGTGAACCCCGAAGAACGACAAATCGACTTTGGGCTCGTTGGAGAACAATCCGAAGTGCCCCGCAAAGACCACCGACGGAGGAACTGACGGCATGGCGTTTGTGTTGAAAATCATGACAGGTTGCTTTTTCACCCCCTTTTCTCTACACTGCTTTGGCCTTAGGGCATAGCGCGAGGAGTTCGATAGAATGAAACGGATTTGTGTTGCTGCAATCGCCCTCTTTGTCATCCACGGAAGCATCGCCGCTCAAAATTCTGTTTTCGGGAAAAACAAGGTTCAGTACAAGAATTTTGAATGGCAGTTTATTCAGACAGACCATTTCGACATCTACTTCTCTCAAGACGGCTTTGAGCTCGCTTCGTTTGCAGCCGACGCAGCTGAAGCCTCCTACAATTCCATAAAGAAACTCCTTCGGTACGAGATCAATAACAGGATCTCCATCGTCGTTTACAATTCCCACAATGAGTTTCAGCAGACAAACGTCCTCGAGGAATACCTCGACGAGGGTATTGGAGGAGTTAACGAACTCTTTAAGAACCGGGTTGTGATTCCGTTCGA
>JBGOVN010000284.1:0-2986 GCA_041478155.1 Bacteroidota bacterium
AAAAATAACGAATAATATAAAATTACAACTCACACCAGTTCAGACATCATCAATTCCTATAAACGCGGCCAGCTCTATACGGAGCAGATAGTAGTTCATGCTCTCGGCTACGGCGCAGGATCGAATGAAATCGAATACATGCCGAACCTTCTAAGGATCATGGTAGGAGAATTGAAGCCCGAATACGGGTCCGACCAAATCGTGAGCATCGAGACGAATATTGACGACATGAACCCCGAGTTTTATCCTTACGTGATCGAACAGCTCCTCGGTGCCGGCGCGCATGACGCGTATCTTATTCCGGTCATTATGAAAAAAGGGCGGCCCGGCATTGTCCTGTCCATCCTCGTCGAGCGGTCCAAGGTAGAATCCATCCTCTCCATTGTGTTTAAGGAGACATCGACGCTCGGTGTTCGCATTCAACCCATCGAACGAAGAAAACTCGACCGGTCGCACAAAGAGGTGATGACGTCGCTCGGCATGGCGAGAGTCAAGGTTGTCATCAACGATGGGAAAGAAGTGTATCTCCCCGAGTTTGAAGAGTGCAAGCGTCTGGCAGCAGAGAAACAGATGCCCCTCAAAGAGGTCTATGGGATTCTTGAGCGGGAACTGCGAGGGAAATATTTGCCCTAATATTCGCCATAGTATGCCATAATATCATAGAGTGATTCAGCGTCCGCCCCGTAGCGGTTCATTCGGGAGAGGACTCCCGCCTGGGGCCCAATGGTCCTTCGGACCTTCGGAGGCGAATCCGTTCATTGAATCAACCAGTCTGCTCCCATCATTTCATTCTTCCGTTGGTCCCTTTAGTCAATGAGTCAATTCCTCGTCGATATCGCCCTTCCCGTCCCGCTCGACCATACGTTCACGTATATTGCCTCTCCGGACCTCTCCGTCCGTCTTCAACGCGGCGTTCGCGTTCTCGTTCCGTTCGGCAGAAAAATTCTCACGGGGGTCGTTGTCGGGTTTCCAGCCTCGACGTCGGTCAAGGGACTCAAGCCGGTGAAAGATGTCCTCGAATCGAGGCCAACGTTCTCGGAGGATTTGCTGAAACTGACCCGCTGGATTTCCGAGTACTACATTGCGCCTTGGGGAGAAGTTCTGAAAGCTGCGACGCCTCAAGGCACGAGCGTTGAGAGCAAAAAGACTATCCGTCTGACTGTGGATGACATCGAAGAATGTCTCAAGGAGACGAGAAAGAAATCGAAAGTCCAGCACGCCCTCCTGCTCGCACTTCAGGATGGAAACTCGCTGACGATTTCCCAACTTCAGAAAAAAACCGGAAGGAAGGGAATTCACGGCGTCCTTGATCAGATGGTCAACCGCGGTTGGATCTCGGTTGAGGAACTTATCGACAAACCAAGAGTGCGGCCGAAGTTGGAAACGGTTGTCCGATTGAACGCTGAAGCGGGGAATCTG
Organism: Bacteroidota bacterium; assembly: GCA_041478155.1. GTDB lineage: Bacteria > Bacteroidota > Ignavibacteria > UBA10030 > UBA10030 > JBGOVN01. The sequence continues at coordinate 1,420 of JBGOVN010000284.1, forward strand.
GCCGTTCATGGCAGCGGGGTACAGCTAAGCAAACGGCAGGAGGTCCTCGTTCAAGCAATCGGTGAACACTCGACCGATATTGCACAAGCGCTGCCGGTCAATGAATTCCTTCGCATCGCTCACGCCTCTCTCTCGTCGCTCAAGGCGCTGGAAAAAAAAGGACTCGTACTTCTCTCGAAACGCGAAGTGATGAGGACGAGCGAGTACGAGACGCTGGAGCAACCTGCAGACATTGTCCTGAACGACGATCAGGCAAAGGCCGTCGCCAGTATAACCGAGTCTCTCGAGCAGGGAACCTACAAGACGTTTCTGCTCCTTGGCGTGACGGGCAGCGGCAAGACGCAGGTCTATATTGAGGCGATCCGGAAGGTCCTGTCGATGGGCAAGACGGTCGTCGTCCTTGTTCCCGAGATTTCTCTGACGCCGCAAACGGTTCGCCGCTTTAAGGCCCACTTTCACGACGATGTTGCCGTAATGCACAGCCAGATGTCCGCCGGCGAACGCTACGATGCCTGGCGGCGTGCTCATGACGGCAAAGTGAAAATTATCATCGGTCCCCGCTCCGCAATCTTCGCACCGCTGGAAAAAATAGGCTTAATCGTCATCGATGAAGAGCACGAAGCTTCCTACAAGCAGTTCGATTCTGTTCCCCGCTACAACGCCAGGGACGTCGCCGTCGTTCGCGCCGCGCAGTCAAACGCAGTCGTGATCCTTGGCTCTGCGACGCCGTCCGTCGAGAGTTACTACAACGCTCTCAACGGCAAGTACCAGCTTCTCGAGCTTCCTCAACGCGCCGATAACGCCCGCCTCCCGTCCGTGGTCGTGGTCGACATGAAGAAAGAACGCAAGCGCGTCTACGAAGAGATCAAACTCTCCGTCCAGAAGACAAAGGGCGTCTTCCCGAAGCACCTTCCACAATTATCGATCTCGGGATTGCTCAGAGACCAGATTGCACAGCGCCTGGAAAAGAAAGAAGCCGTGATCCTTCTCCAAAACCGGCGTGGCTTCTCCCACGTCGTTGAATGTTTCGAGTGTGGACACGTTGAAACATGCGACAATTGTGACGTTGCCTTAACGTTTCACAAAACGAAGAAACACCTCCGCTGCCACTACTGCGGCTTCGTCAAGAAGGCTCCGAACGTCTGTCCAAAGTGTAACTGCGTGGAGCTGAGATTCTATGCGTTCGGCACCCAGCAAGTTCACGGCGAACTCGGTAGCCTCTTCCCCGGGGCGACGGTCGCTCGAATGGACAAGGACACGACGACTCACAAGGGAGCGCACGACAAAATCCTCCAACGATTCGGAAGCGGAGGAGCGGAGATACTGCTCGGTACTCAAATGGTAGCGAAGGGACTCGATTTTCCGCGTGTGACGCTCGTCGGAGTCATCTCGGCCGACACACAAATGCTTCTTCCCGACTTTCGCGCGTCGGAACAAACATTCCAGCTCCTCACGCAAGTGGCAGGACGCGCTGGCCGCAGTACGCTCTCAGGCGAGGTCATCATCCAGACACTCCAACCCGACCATTACAGTCTGAAGCATGTCGTTCTGCACGACTACCGCGGAT
>JBGOVN010000264.1:0-3168 GCA_041478155.1 Bacteroidota bacterium
AACGCTTCTCCCCAGCCTTTGATCATCTGGCCGACGTTAAACGTGATTGATTGACCGCGCTTGTACGAGCTTTCAAATTCTTTCCCATCGATCAGCGTGCCGCGATAGTTACATTCCGCCGTTTGGTCTTTCGTCGGCTTCGGACCGGTGCCGGCGCGGAGCACCTTATATTGCAAACCGCTCGCGAGTGTTACGACACCCTCATTCTTCCTGTTCTCCGCGAGGAATTGCTCTCCAAGTTTCCGATTCTTCGTGGCAAGTTCGGCTTGCTTTGAAATCACATCCGATTGATACTTCGTCATCGTTTCTTCGATTTCCTTGTCACTGAGAAGCGGCTTGGCGCCGGTGAGTGCGTCCCGGATCCCTTTAATGAGAAGATCGGGTACAAGGTCCGATGACCGTTGTTTCATGTTCCTTCCAATATCGAGCCCGACGCTGTAGCTGAACTTCTCTTTCTGACTCTTCAGTACAACTTCTTTCTTCTGGCTCGATGCTGAACTGAAACATACGGCGAGGACGATTCCCACCCCGAGAACTTTTTTCATCGCATTCCCTTCCGGCATATTTGTGGCACACTCCTCAGGCATTTCCTGAACGCGCCGCGCCGACAAAGTAACGCTTTTTTCTTCGGAATGGAAAAAGAAAAGAGCGCGGGGCAATCCGCGCTCTTCATTTGGACAAACGTTTCAGCAATCGATTTATTCTTTGTAGATCGTAATCCCCCAATGTGTTCGATCCTCCGGCGGGTCGTCATTCCAGTCGTTGAACGCGTGGCTCCCGTCCGTTCTAAAATGAACCTCGTAGGTTCCCTTATCGAGATGGAGTGTCTGGCTCACCATTCGATTCTTTCTTGCACCGCCGGCTCTGGTGGTTTTTTCGTACGTCATTTCCCACATCCGTTCGCCGGTGGCGAGATTCTCGATCCAACCGTAGTCGAACATCTCATCGTCGCGCCCTTCGCCGACCGCATAGACTCGAACTGTCGTTGGACGCTCGAGAGAGAATTGCTTTCGGACGTGTCTGTCGTCCCCGACACGAACCAGTTGAACGAGTACGCCTTGTTCGCGATCCTCGGAAAACGACGAGAAACTCTTGGTATCAAATTCATCTCCCGCGCCCATGACGGTAATTCCCCAGTGCTCCTGGTCGTAGGGTGGGTCGTCATTCCAATGGTCGTAAGAGTGCGATCCGTCCGTTTGATAGTATACGAGATAGTCTCCCTTCGGCAACTCCACGACGTCATCCGCCATCCGGTTCTTCGATGCTCCGCCGGCATGGTACGTCGACCTCGCCTCCATGGTCCACACACGCTCACGGGTTTTTGCATTGACGATCCAGCCATAATCAGCCATCTCGTTATTCCCGTTGTTCATTTCGCCGACAGCATAGACACGTACCTTCGTATCCTTTTTCAGCGAGAAGCCCTCGTTCTTGAAATCGTTGTCCTCGAGTTCAACAAGCTTCAGGATTACGTTCTTGTCGGTGTCGGGGGCGTCGGATATCTTTATCGCGTTCCGGTTGTTTTCGTCCCGCAGTGAAAGTGTGACTCCGTAATTGTACGGGTCGAAAGGCGGAGCCGAATTCCAATCGTCATTGGAATGGGAAGCGTCCGTAATAAAGAAAAGTTCGTACGACCCTTTGGCGAGCGTGACGTCGCCGTTAAAGACCCTGTTTTTCGCGGCGCCGCCGGCAAATCGAGTCGACCGGTACGACATCTGCCAGACCCGCTCCCTCGTCGCACTGTTCACGATCCATCCGTAATCGAACATATCGTCCTTTTTGCGCCCCTCCCCGACTGAATACACGTGAATCGTCACGTCGTTCTTGACCGTGAGCGCTTTCTTGATCACCGCATCATCTCCAACACGCGTGGCCGAGAACAATTCGCCCGGATTTTTCAACGGTGCACTGAACGTCCGGATAGACGCCGCATCCTCATCCGGAGCGCTGACTGTTATTCCCCATTCATTTTTTGCCCGGTCCATAAATTCATCATACACTTCCCGGTCGTCGTCGCTGATCATACGAAGGAATGTACCAACCCACTTGTTGATCCTCTTCCCCTTCTTCCGTCGGTCAATGTTCGTTGAAATGTTTGAAAACGGCGTCCTCTGCGCGTACGCGAACGCCGAGAAGTACACCTCATACGAACCCTTCTTCAGCATGACATTTTCTTCACACGTACGATGGTCGGATTTTCCTGATGTGTTTTCCATCGACATTTCCCATACGGGTTCGCGTGTATCGGCGTTGATGATCCAACCATAGGCATACATACGCTGGCTGTCCTCGTTGTCGTCGACCAGCTCGCGCCAAAACGACTTCTCTCCTCCACCGACGGCAGAGAGATGGAGCGTCATCTCTTTTTCAATCGCGAAACCCGCGCTCCGGACTTCTTCCGCAGTGAAATCTTTCAACGAAACGATTTCCTTCGAAGACGGAACAGGAGTGCCTTCTTTGCTCTTGCTCTCGGAAAATGAAGATGACGAGATGACAACGAGAATGGGGATTGCGGCTAGGATGTTCATCGATGGCCTCGTACAAGAAGAAAGAATCGTGGGTGCACTCCAGACACTTCGATGTGATACGCCAACGTGACGGGATTGTTTCATGCGAAGGTGAATTGACAACCTGCTAATACGGGAGACTGAGAAAGGAGGAGAAACGTTGCAAAGATTTTGAGGAGTTGCGTGCACTAAAAACTATACATGGGAACTCATCGATTTGGTCTGGCTGCGTAACGATGGTTCTGACAAGTTCCCAATCTGTCGACCTAGTTCGTCCCCGCTGCAAAATGTCCTTCGCTGAGGCAATCTTCGCTGACGAGACCTTCCTGCAGCTACTCTCCCCACTTCGTTGTGAACAATCCCTCGTAGACGGCTTTTTGCATGTCCGTTGGATTCTTCGTCTTTGTGATCTTGTATGGCGAGACTTCCTGGTTTCGCAGCGTGACTTCGAACTCACGAATCCGGTCGTCTCGGTAGACCGTCAGCGTCACTTTTTCGCCTGCATTCATCTCAGCGACACGCGATTGCAAATCTGCCGAGCGGGCCCGGAAGCCGTTGAGGGCCAGGACTTCGTCACCGATGTCCAGTCCGGCATCGTACGTCGGCGATCCGGCGACGATATTGACGACGCGTGTCCTGTCTCCGCCGTCATTTGTGCTGA
>JBGOVN010000161.1:0-4238 GCA_041478155.1 Bacteroidota bacterium
GAATTTCGGCATGTGGGTGGATTGATGTGCACGGGGAGATTCCTGCCCGCCGACACACGAGCCATCACTGTAGGCAGGCGGGGATTTCGACACGGATTTCTTTGCTTACTTTCTTTCTCGGAAAGTTCCGCTTCCCAGAATCCCGCCATGGAGGCGGAACCCAGAGAGCGGGAAAGTAAGGACCCCACGGTAGTGGGCGTAATTGCCCCCTCTTTTTTTCTATATCTTTACGATTTGGTGTTTAAACTTGTCAATCTGGAGCTCGCCGTTGAGCCAACGTACGAATTCCAGTCCATACTTGTTAAGGAAGTAGAGGATGTTCAGCTCGCGTTCCTGAAAATTGGAATTGGGGAACAGGTTCAAGGCTACTTTATCGATCTGGCGAAGGTATACCTCGTGCTGTCTCTTTTGCGCCGCAATTGTTTTATCTTTAAGAACGTCCAGTGTCGATTTAATCCTCCCGAGCGCGCCGTCGAGCGCTCCCCCCAAAGTGGGGTCGATCGTCTGCATCCCGCTGCGAAGGCTGTTGAGCGATTCCTCCACCGACCCGTACGTGTTCGCAAATAACTCCTCAGCCTTGAAGTCCGATACCTGAACTGCAATCTTCTGTTTGATGAATTCAACGTCCTGAAAAAATTGCGTTGGCTGCAACGCAAAGCGGGTCAAAACCTTTTCCACCCTCTCCTCCACAACTGTTGCGCTTGCCCGGGGATAGATGATAGGTTCGGGGATGTTGAACTCTTTATACAGCGGCTTAAATTGTGCGAAGTATGCAACCTCTGAGGGGCCGGCGACATACGCCGCCGTTGGGAGAATCGTATCCTGACAGAGGGGCCGGAGCACTACGTTCGGGCTGAACAACTCCGGGGAGGTTTTCAGGAGTTCCTGAATCTGTTCCTTCGTGAAATGCGCGCGTGTCCCTTTAAGCGCGAATCCATCGGGATGCGGCTCGATCGGATAGCGTCCGCCGCCGTGGAAGAGAAAAAGATTAATGGGACGCGGCTTAACCTGGGCGTGGTAGTTTTTTTCCAACGCGGCGCTCTGGTCGACAACCAGTTGACAGGTCTTCGACGAGTCGTTTAACTCTTTCTCGAAGACGGGTGCCGCCAGCTTCTTCGCATCCGCGTCATTCGGGTCGAAGAATACAAGGCCGGAATCCTCGAGCAGCACGGTCATCATGTGGACGAACGCTTTGTTGAATGTCATGCCCTTCTGGTATGCGTTTTTGACCAACTCAAGAACCTTGGGCTTGAATTCCGTCTGAACCAACGTCTGCTCAGCCAACGTGAAGAATGCATCGATGGAATCGTTGAATTCAATCTTTCCAACGGCGCCAATGTTTTTCTTCTCCGGATCTCCCCCGATGAGATATTCAAGCTTGACAAGGTCGTTGGATGCGTTGATGAGGTTGATCGAACTGACCTCGTCGTAGTCGTGGTCCTCTCCCTCGAGCCAGAATACAGGGACAACGTTGTATTCGGGGAAGCGTTTTGCAAGCTGTTCGGAAAGCTTCAGCGCGGTGAGTGTTTTGTAGATGGTATAGAGCGGTCCAGTAAAGAGACCGACTTGCTGACCGGTGACGACGGCAACAGTGTTGTCGTTGAGGAAGAGGTCGATGTTTGCGAGAGTCTTCACTCCGCAGTGAAAACTGCGGTTTTGTGTGGAAAGTATTTGCACAAGATTCGACCGATCCAGGCCCCGCCCGGAAACCTGCTTGAGGACGGCGCGCCAGTCGTCATCATCTCGAAAATTGCCGTTGAAATAACTTTGCACTCTTGGAAAATCGTTGACGTAATCGATGAAGAGGCGCGAGAAAGTATCGTCGGAAGAACCGAGATCGCGGAAATCAATCCAAGTCATACGATGCGGCCTATTGCCATTGCAATTGACGTTGGCCGATATGGAGGAAGGCGGAACACTATCGGACAATATACGATTTTAGGTATGCGGGTGCAAGAATTCGTAACTCGATGGCCCGCTGTCGTTCATGGTTATTGCCGAAAGTCCGGGAAGAGCGATTGACCGTAAAGCATTCAAAAAATGAGTGGATGGCGAAAACGATAATGGGAATTTTTCTTGACAATTCCGCGAACTCTTGATATATTACTCAGCAGATTAGGACAGATTCCCTTCAATAAGGTGCTGAGTCTTCGACTAAGAATGAGTGAATTGCAAGCCGTCCCCCAGCCAGTAGCAAAGCCAGCAGTACCACCAGCTCCGAAAAAGAAAAAGAAGTCGCCCCTCATAGCCATCGTTCATCCTGAAGGATGCACCGGTTGTGAGGTTTGCATTGAGTTTTGCCCAGTCGATTGTTTGTACAAGGTTCCCGGCCCCGAGAACCCTGTAGAGCACGGCTACATCAGCATGAACGGTATTGTCGTCGTCGATGAAGAAATCTGCATCGGGTGCAAGCTGTGCGCCAAATTTTGTCCGTGGGAAACTATCGACATGGTAAAGCGTGAAGAAGAAATCGGTGTTGCTGCGTGATCTGCCATCGCAGTAGTAGTACGTTTCATTCCTTTTCCCATCGTCCTTGTTGGCCCTGTTGTTCCTGTAGTCCTTGCAGTATTGTTCTCCAGCGAATGTAAGGAACGTACTGATGGCAGATCAAGCTTCAAACGAAGTCGAAAAGCAATCGACGCCAGCGGCACCTGCGCCAGCGCCGCTTGCCGTGGCGACCTCACCCACGGCGCCCGCGCCCACGACGAAACCCGCTCCGCCGCAGATTACCACCAACCCCGTTCGCAAAGCGAAACAGGATAGGGCTCCCGAAAATGACCCCGGTATTTGGCGGTTAAGCCGCCGAAGCGTCCTCTCGATCGCCGGATGGCTTGGTTTTTTCGGATTCATCATTACTTCAACAATCGGATCGCTGCGATTTATGTTCCCTCGAGTCCTCTTCGAGCCTCCGACAAAGTTCAAAGCGGGATTCCCCGAAGACTATGTGATCGGTGAAGTAAGTGAAAAGTTTAAGGATGAAGACCGTGTGTGGATCGTCCGCGAGCAGGAAAGTTTCTACGCGCTCATCGCCATCTGCACCCATCTCGGTTGCACACCTCGTTGGCTCCCGTCTGACAACAAATTCAAATGTCCATGTCACGGAAGCGGATATTATAAATCTGGCGTGAACTTCGAGGGGCCGACCCCAAGGCCGCTCGAACGGGCATACATTGGATTTGCAGACGACGGTCAAATTGAAGTCGACCGGAGCATCAACTTCCGGTATGAAAAAGGGGAGTGGATCAAACCCGGTTCTTTCTTGCCGTATCTCGGTTAACCAACCGTAAAACGGAGCCCTGAAGGAGAGTCGTTCCATGTTCGAATCGTTTAAGAAAACCGAAGTCTATAAGTCCGTTTTCCGCCATCCGTATCAGGATACGCAGCGGAACCGTGCACTACAGATCGTCGACAACGTGTTCCTGCATCTCCATCCCGTCAGAGTTCCACGGCATGCAACCAACGTCGGATATACATGGGGGATGGGGGGCATCACCTTCCTTCTCTATATTATTCTTACCATTACCGGCATCATCCTGATGTTTTATTATCGTCCGACGGCGCAGTATGCCTACGAGGATATGAAATATCTCATGAACGATGTTCCGTTTGGCCCGCTGATGCGCAACATGCACCGATGGGCGGCACATGCCATGGTCCTGACCGTCATGCTTCACATGTTCCGTGTTTTCCTGACCGGCTCCTATAAACCGCCGCGCCAGTTCAATTGGGTCGTCGGCGTCCTCTTGTTGGTGTTGACATTTCTTCTGAGTTTTTCGGGGTACCTCTTGCCGTGGGATCAGTTGTCAATCTGGGCCGTCACCGTGGGCACAAACATGGCACGCTCGACGCCGCTCCTCGGTCACGAGGGCCCGTTCGGACCGCAACTCGGTATGCATCCGAATAACGATGTCCGGTTTGTCCTCCTCGGCGGCACGGAAGTCGGACCTCCAACCTTGCTGCGATTCTATGTCGGCCACTGCATCTTCCTGCCCGTCATCGCTTCAATCTTCATGATCGTCCATTTTTGGCGCGTACGAAAAGACGGCGGAATCTCCGGACCGGAAACGGGTAAGAAATCGTTCTAGCAACCGCTGAACGTCTGAAAATCATATGGATAACCTGATAGGAATTATATCGAAGCCCGATAATATTCCAATCGTGCTCCTCACGGTTGCCGTACTCTATTTCAGTTGGCTCGCGTGGACGAAGGCGAAGAAGAACGACCTGCTCGGAACACC